>NZ_JBJLRI010000033.1:0-43481 GCF_050871405.1 Kineococcus esterisolvens | reverse complement strand
GGTGGTGTGGGTTTGTGTTTGTTTGGTCGTGGCGGGGGGGGGGGGCGCGCGGGCGCGGGGGCCGCGCCCCCCCCCCCCCCCCCCCCCCCCCCCCGTGCGGGTGGGCGTGGCGCGCAGCGCGGGCGTGGTGACGAGCGCGGCGGCCGTGATGGTGGCGGTGTTCGCGCTGTTCGGGACGCTCTCGGAGCTGGGCCTGAAGCAGCTGGGGGTGGGGCTGGCGGTGGCGGTGCTGCTGGACGCCACCGTGGTGCGCGGGCTCGTGCTGCCCGCGGCGCTGCGGCTGATGGGCCGGCGCGGCGGCGGGCGTCCCGGCCGGCCGGCGGTGCCGGCGCAGGGCGGCGCGGCCGGAACCGTGCGCGGTGAGGCGGTCGACGCCTGAACGGCCCCTCCCCCGCCGGTGGGCGTGCACCTCGCCCAGCACCTCAGCACCACCGGCTCCCGCACCGGGCGTCGCTCCGGGCGCCCGGTGCGGGACCCGTCACGTGCCCAGCCAGTCGCGGTGCAGCGCGCGTTCGCCGAGGCGGTCGGCCAGTGACGCCCACGCCGCGTACCAGCGCCGGCGCAGCTGAGCCGGTCGCCACGGGTCCGGGCGCAGTTTCAGGGGCAGCAGCGGATCGTCGCGGACCGCCCGTTCGAGGGCGTCGGCCAGCCGGACCTGCTGCACGAGGGGGTCCTGCGCGGGAGGCCGGTCGAGCACGTCGGCGAGGACGTCGTAGGCCCGGTCCACGGGCGCGGCCGGCCACAGCCGCTCGGCGAGGGCGAGCGGTTCGGTGGTCCCGCGCACGTCGAGGTGCCCCGCGGTGGCCAGGACGAGGTGGCGCCGGTCGGTCGCGTCGAGCAGCGGGGTCAGGTCGTGCGGGCTGGCGTACAACCCGGTGGACACCGCGGCCGCACCGGCGGCGACCAGGTCGCGGCGCAACGCGTCCCGCACGGACCGGGCGGACTCCTCGGCGCTCACCGCGAGCAGGCGCCAGGCGCCGTCCCACGGGGCCGCCCCGACGTCCTGGGCCCGGGCCAGGCGCAGCGCCAACCGGTCGCGGTCGATCCGTTCCCGCCCCGCGGCGGTCAGCCGCAGGCTCCCACCGCGGCCCCGGCCGTCCTGCACGAGCTCACCCGCGGCGACCATCCGGCGGATCGCCAGCCGGACCGGCTGGTCCTGCAGCCCGACGGCGTTGGCGGTGCCGTAGACGAGGTCGAGCCCGACCTCGCCCCGCAGCGGCAGGGTCGCCTCGATCACCGTCCGCGGCGAGGGCGTCACGGCGTCCCCCGCGCCGGTCGTCACGGTCGTCCTCCCACGGGGCGCTGCAGGGTGCGGTAGCGGTGGAAGCCGTAGAGCCCCGCGAGGGGGCCCGTCCCGCCCCGGCCGACCACGGTGAAGCCCCGGCGCCGGTACAGGGCCTCGGCCCGAGGGTTGGTGTCGACCACGCTCAGCTGCACGGCCCGGTCGCCGCGCGCGGCCGCGAGGTCGAGCGCCGCGGTGAGCAGCGCCGACCCGGTGCCGGCGCTGCGACGCTCCGCGGCCACGCACAGACCGTCCAGGACCAGGACGCCGGGGACGTCGCTGCGGTCCAGGGGCGCGAGGACGGCCACCGCCCTGACCGCCGCCGGCCAGCCCAGCCGCGACCGCGTCGCGCGCCACGACCAGTGCACCGCTCCCCCGCCGGCCGTGCGGAAGCCGCACACCCCGAGGACGTCGGCGCCGTCCCGGGCGATGAGGAAGCGGTCGGCGACCAGGGCGGCCGTGACCTCCGCCCGGCCCGTCCCGCCGTCGCGGAAGGCGTGCGACAGCTTGGCGCCGAACGCCTCCCAGTACAGCTCGCCCACCCGCGAGCGTTCGTCCCGCGTGAAACCCCTGGTGATGTCCACCCGGCAACTATCGCATACGCTACGAACGTGCGGAAAAAGATACGTCGAGTCGTCGCGGCCACCGCCGGCCTCGCCCTGGCGCTCGGACTCCTCCTCGCGGTCGGCAACGAGTACCGCTTCGAGGAGGAACGGGTGAGCGTGCCGGTGCCCGGAGGCTCGCTCGAGGCGGTCGTGGCCCACCCGGAGGGCACGACCCGCGGGCTCGTGGTGCTCGTGCACGGCGACGGGCCGGTCGACGCGACGTACGACGGCCTGTACCGGCCGTGGTTCGAGGCCGCCGCCGACGCGGGTTTCGCGACGCTGTCCTGGAGCAAGCCGGGGGTGGGCGGTTCCACGGGGAACTGGCTGCGGCAGGACATGGACGAGCGCGCCGCGGAGGTCTCCCACGTCCTGGACTGGGCTTCGGCGCAGCCGGGACTGGCGACGGGCACGGTCGTGCTCTGGGGCGCGAGCCAGGCGGGGTGGGTGCTGCCGAAGGTCGTGCGCTCCCGCCCGGACGTCGACGCGGTCGTGGCCGTCAGCCCAGCGGTGAACTGGCTGCGCCAGGGGCGCTTCAACCTGCTCGCCGAGCTCGACCACGACGGCGCAGCCGCACCCGCGCGGCGGGAGGCCGTCGAGGTCAGCGACCGCACCCGCGAACTGCTGGAGTCCGGGGCCGACCACGACCGCTACCTCGCGCGGACCACGGACCCCGAACCGCTGGACGCCGACCGCTGGGGTTTCGCGCTGCGGAACTTCCGCTCCGACGCGACGGCGGACCTGCAGGCCTCGGCCGACCGGCACGTCCCCGTCCTGCTGACCCTGGGCACGGAGGACCGCAACGTCGACGTCGCCGAGACCGGGTCGACCTACCGGCGGATCCTCGGCGACGACGTCACCGTGGCCAGGTTCCGCGCGGCGCACTCGATGGCCCGCCCGGTCGTGGAGGACTCCGACGCGCTCGGCCTGCTCACGGGGACGTTCTGGCCGCGGGCGCTGCTGGCGCCCGGGGTGCTCGACACCTACCGCGACTTCCTGGAGGGCGTCGCCCCGGGCTGACGGAGCGGGATGACGGAGCGGGCGGCACCGCCGCCGCGGCAGGCGCCACCGGGCGTCCCGCTACTCCCCCGTCACGTGCAGCTGCCGCGCCGCCTCGGCCAGCGAGCCCGTCAGCGACGGGTACACCGTGAACGCGTGCGCGACGTCGTCGACGTTGAGCCGCTTCTCCACCGCCAGCGTCAGCGGGAAGATCAGCTCGCTGGCCCGCGGGGC
Source organism: Kineococcus esterisolvens (assembly GCF_050871405.1). Taxonomy (NCBI): domain Bacteria; kingdom Bacillati; phylum Actinomycetota; class Actinomycetes; order Kineosporiales; family Kineosporiaceae; genus Kineococcus; species Kineococcus esterisolvens. The sequence goes on along the minus strand of NZ_JBJLRI010000033.1, from coordinate 40,364 downwards.
GACGACCACGCCGCCGATGACGGTGCCCGAACCGCTGCGGCAGAACAGCTTCACGAAGCCGTCGTGGATGCCGAGCATCTTGGCGCGCGCGTTGGTGGACAGCGGCAGCTTGACGATCTCGCCCTGCGCCTCGCCGGAGTCGATCTGCTTCTGCGTCCACCCCACGGTGGCGATCTCCGGGGAGGTGAAGACGTTGGAGGAGACCGAGCGCAGCTTCAGCGGGGCGACGGTGTCCCCCAGGGCGTGCCACATGGCGATGCGGCCCTGCATGGCCGCCACCGACGCCAGCGGGAACACCCCGGTGCAGTCGCCGGCCGCGTACACGCCGCGCGCGGAGGTGCGCGAGACCTTGTCGACGTCGATGTGCCCGGACTCCGAGGTCCACACCCCGGCCTCCTCCAGGCCGAGCCCGGCGGTGTTGGGGATCGCGCCGACCGCGACCAGGCAGTGCGAGCCCTCCAGGGTGCGCCCGTCGGACAGCGTCACGGTGACGGTGTCGCCGTGGCGCTCGACCTTCTGCGCGCGCGAGCGCGAGACGACGTCCATGCCGCGGCGGCGGAACACCTGCTCGAGGACCTCGGCGGCGTCGGCGTCCTCGCCGGGCAGCACGCGGTCGCGGCTGGAGACGAGGGTGACGTGCGCGCCGAGGGCGTCGTAGGCGCTGGCGAACTCGGCGCCGGTGACGCCGGAGCCGACGACGATGAGGTGCTCGGGCAGCTCCTCGATGTCGTACACCTGCTTCCAGGTGAGGATGCGCTCGCCGTCGGGCTGCGCGTCCGGCAGCGTCCGGGGGCTGGAGCCGGTGCTGACGAGCACGACGTCGGCCTCGACGCGCTCACCGGCGTCGGGCCCGTCGGCGACGACGAGGGCCTGCGGCCCGTCGAGGCACCCCTCGCCGGACAGGATCCGCACGCCCTCCTTCTGCAGGCGGGCGCGCACGTCCGCGGACTGCGACAGGGCCAGCGACTTCACGCGCTGGTGCACCCGGGCCAGGTCCACGCTGACGGCCCCGGCGGGCTCCTCGTCGTCGGTGGCGCCGCCGGGGAAGCGGACGCCGAGCTCGGTGGCGCCGGCCACCGTGGTCATGGTCTCGGCCGTGGCGATGAGGGTCTTGGAGGGCACGACGTCGGTCAGGACGGTGGACCCGCCGAGGCCCTGGCGCTCGACGACGGTGACGTCGGCGCCCAGCTGGGCGGCCACCAGGGCCGCTTCGTAGCCGCCGGGCCCGCCGCCGAGGACGGCGACGCGCTGGCGCTGGGCGATCGGGGAGGCGCTCGTGGGACTCACGGCACCATGGTCGCGCACGGCCCCGACACCGGTCACCCCGAGGCACCACCGGTCACCGCGGGGCCCGCGCGGCGCCCTACAGTCTTCCCTCGTGCCCGCCCACGTGCCCGCCCGCGCCGCGTACGCCGCGTACGCCAGCAACCTCGACCCGGGGACGATGGGCCGCAAGGCCCCGCACTCCCCGCTGCGCTCGACGGGCTGGCTGCTGGGCTGGCGCCTGACGTTCGGCGGGGAGGAGCGCAGCTGGCAGGGCCCCGTCGCCACCGTCGTGGAGGCCCCCGGCGAGCAGGTGTACGTGGCGCTGTACGACATCGCCGAGGCCGACGCCGAGCGCCTGGACGAGGTGGAGGGCGCCGCCCTGGGCGTGTTCCGCAGGGTCAAGGTGCGGGTCGAGACCCTCGACGGCGACGTGGTGGCCTGGACGTACGTGCTCGACGACTACGAGGGCGGGCTGCCCACGGCCCGCTACCTGGGCGCTCTGGCCGACGCCGCGGAGGCCGGCGGCGCGCCGCACGACTACGTGCTGGCGCTGCGCGCGCGGCCCTGCCGCTCGAACGACGCCTGACCCCCTGGGCCCGCACCCCCGCCGGGCGCACCCCCCGCGGGCCCGCTCGACGGGCCGGATCCGGCGGCCCGCCCTAGCGTGGGCCCGGCCATGGCCCTCCTGCTGATCCTGCACGCCGCGGGTGCCCTGCTCGCCGTCCCCGTGGTGCGGCGCTGGGGCACCCGCGGAGCCCTGCTGACCGCGCTGGCACCGCTGGCGGCGCTGGTGTGGCTGCTGCGGGTGTGGGCGGTGGACGGCCCCTCGGCGGTGCGCACCGCCGAGCTGGCGTGGGTGCCGGGGCTGGAGCTGTCGGCGGCCCTGCGCCTGGACGCGCTGTCCGGGCTGATGGTGCTCGTGGTGGCCGGGGTGGGTGCGCTGGTGCTGGCGTACTCGGCGGGCTACTTCGCCGGTGAGGAGGAGGCCGCGGCGCGCCGGCGCACCGTGCCCCTCCTGGTGGGCTTCGCCGGCGCGATGCTCGCCCTGGTCCTGTCCGACGACCTGGTCCTGCTCTACGTGTGCTGGGAGGTCACCACCGTCCTGAGCTGGCTGCTCGTCGGCGGGGGCGGTGAGCGCGGCGAGGCGCGGCGCGCGGCCGTGCACGCGCTGCTGGTGACCACCGCGGGCGGCCTCGCGCTGCTGGTGGGGGTGCTGCTGCTGGCCCGCGAGGCGGGCACCACCCGGATCTCGCAGCTGCTGGCGGACCCGCCCGAGCCGACCGCGGCGGTGGCGGCGGCGGCCGCGCTGCTGCTGGTGGGGGCGATCACGAAGTCCGCGCTGCTGCCGGTGACGGCCTGGCTGCCGGGGGCGATGGTGGCCCCGACGCCGGTGAGCGCCTACCTGCACGCCGCGGCGATGGTGAAGGCCGGGGTCTACCTGGTCGCCCGGTTCGCGCCGGTGTTCGAGCAGGTGCCGCTGTGGCGCACCGGGGCCGTCGCGGTGGGGGCGGCGACGATGGTGGTGGGCGCGTGGCGGGCGCTGCGCCAGCACGACCTGAAGCTGCTGCTGGCCCACGGCACGGTCAGCGAGCTGGGGTTCATGGTGGTGCTGCTGGGGGCCGGTGGCCGCACCGCGGCGCTGGCCGGTGCCGGGCTGCTGCTGGCGCACGCGATGTTCAAGTCGGCGCTGTTCATGGTCGCGGGGGCGATCGACCACGCGGCGGGCACCCGCGACCTGCGGGAGCTGTCCGGCCTGCACCGCAGCGCGCGGCCGCTGCTGGTCGTCTCCGTGCTGGCCGCGGCGTCGATGGCGGGGGTGCCGCCCACGCTGGGGTTCATCGCCCACGAGGCGGGGTTCGAGGCGTTCGCCGCGCACGGGGGCACCGCGGACCTGGTCGTCCTGGTGGTGCTGGTGGTCGGCTCGGTCCTGACGGCGGCCTACAGCGCCCGGTTCGTGTGGGGCGCCTTCGGCGACCGGGCCGGGGCGGAGCCCACCGCGCTGCACCGCCCGGGGGCGGCGCTGGTGCTGCCGGCGGCGGCCGGGGCGCTCGGCGGCCTGCTCGCCGGGCTGGTGCCCGGGCCGGTGGACGCCCTGGTGTCGGCGGTGGCGGCCGACCGCCCCGCCGAGGGCGAGGAGGCCTACCACCTGGCGCTGTGGCACGGGCTGACCCCGGCGCTGCTGGCCTCGGCGGTCGCGCTGGGCGGCGCGGCCCTGCTGTTCGCCGCGCGCGGGCCGGTGCTGCGCCTGCAGGAGCGGCTGGCGGTGCGCCCGCTGCGCGACCTGACGGCCGGGCGGGTGCAGGACGTGTCGCTGCGCGGGCTGGACGCGGTCGCTGCACGCACCACCCGCGCCCACCAGCGCGGGTCGCTGCCGCAGTACGTGGTCGTGGTGGCGCTCACCGTGGTCGCCGGGCCGGGCACCGGGCTGGTGCTGGCGGTGGCGGCGGGTGCCTGGCCCGGCGGGTGGCGGGCGTGGGACGCGCCCGCGCAGCCGCTGCTGGCCCTGCTGTGCCTGGGGGCCGCGGTCGCCGCCGCGGCGCTGCGCAACCGCCGCTCGGCGTTCCTCGTCGTCGGCGTGTCCGGGTACGCGCTGGCCGGGCTGTTCGTCGTGGCGGGCGCGCCGGACCTGGCGCTGACGCAGGCGCTGGTGGAGACCGTGACCCTCGGGGTGGCGCTGCTGGTGCTGCGCGGGCTGCCGCCGAGGTTCGACCGGCCGGCGGGGCGCAGCGGGCGCGGGCCGTCGCGGGCGCTGCGGGTGGCCGCGGCCGCGGGTGCCGGCGCGGTCGCCGCGCTGCTGTCGGCCGTGGCGCTCGGCGCACGCGGCGCGGAGCCGGTCGCGGACCTGGTCGCCCGGCTCGCCGTGGAGGTGGGCGGCGGGGAGAACGTCGTCAACGTGATCCTCGTCGACGTCCGCGCCTGGGACACCTTCGGTGAGATCACGGTGCTGACGGCGGCGGCCACGGGCGTGGCGAGCATGGTCTTCCTGCGGCACCGCACCGGACGCGCCCCCGCGCTGCGGCACGCCGGCGGGGGCGCCGACGGCGGGGGCACCGACGCCTCGATCGCCTCCACCTGGCGCGAGGAGGAGGACCTGCACCCGGGACCGGACAGCGCCCCGCAGCGCCCGTGGCTGCCGGCGGCGGCCACCCTGCCCCCGGGCCGGCGCTCGGCGGTGCTGGAGGTCGCGGTGCGGCTCGTGTTCGGCGTCGTCATGGTCGTCTCGGTGCACCTGCTGCTGGTGGGGCACGACCGCCCGGGGGGCGGTTTCGCCGCCGGCCTGGTCGCCGGGGTGGCGCTGTTCCTGCGCTACGTCGCGGGCGGTCGCTACGAGCTGGGCGAGGCGGCCCGCGTGGACGCCGGGGTCCTGCTGGGCCTGGGGCTCCTGGTGGCCGCGGTCGCCGGTGCCGCTCCCCTGGCGCTGGGCGCCCAGGCGTTCGAGAGCGCGGTGCTGGACCTGCACGTGCCGGTGCTGGGCGACGTGCACCTGGTGACGTCGCTCGGGTTCGACGTGGGCGTGTACCTGGTCGTGGTCGCCACGGTCCTGGACGTGCTGCGCAGCCTGGGCGCCGGGGTGGACGAGCAGCAGGAGCGCGAACGCGGCAGCGCGAGCGGCGGGGACCCGGACGAGGTGGCGGAGGGGGTGGGCTCGTGAGCCCGACGGTGGTGCTCACGGTGGCCGTGGCGGGGCTGGTGGCGGTCGGCGTGTACATGCTGACCTCGCGGCACCTGAGCCGCGCCGTCCTGGGGGTGGTGGTCCTCAGCAACGGCGTCAACCTGCTGCTGGTCTCCGCGGCGGGGCCGGCGGGTCCGGCCCCGGTGGTGGGCGCCGGCAGCGGGATCACCGAGGAGACGCTCTCCTCGGCGGCCGACCCGCTGCCGCAGGCCTTCGTCCTGACCGCGATCGTCATCACCTTCGCCGTGACGGCCTTCGGGCTGTCCCTGGCGCACCGGCTGCACCGCCTCGAGGGCGACGACGTGGTCCGCGACGCCGGAGCGCTGCGGCGCACCCGCGGCGAGGGCCGGGAGGAGCGGACGTGAGGGTCCTCGTCCCGCTGCCGGTGCTGCTGGCCCTCGCCGGGTGCGCCGTCACGCTGGCGCTGGGGCAGCGCCGCCACCTGCAACGGACGGTGACCCTCGTCGTGCTGGCGGGGGTGACCGCCTCGGCCGCGGTGCTGCTCGTGCTGGCCGTCACCGAGGGCACGCAGCACGTCACGGTGGGCGGCTGGCCCGGCGGGGTGGGCATCAGCCTGGTCGCGGACCGGCTCTCCGCGCTGCTGCTGCTGACCTCGTCGGTGGTGACCCTGGCCGTGATGGTGTTCTCCATCGGCCAGGGCCGCACCCGCGACGTGCGCTCGGCCCCGGTGTCGATCTACCACCCCACCTACCTGGCCCTGACCGCCGGCGTGTGCATCGCGTTCCTGGCCGGGGACCTGTTCAACCTGTACGTCGGCTTCGAGGTGCTGCTGACCGCCAGCTACGTGCTGCTGACGCTGGACGGCACGGGGGCCCGGATCCGGGCGGGCGCCACGTACGTGATCGTCTCGCTGGTGTCCTCGATGGTCTTCCTCACCGGGGTGGGCCTGGTGTACGCCGCCACCGGCACGGTGGCGATGGCGGACCTCCCCGGGCGCATCGCCGCGCTGCCGCCGGCGGTGGCGACGGCGCTGCAGCTGGTGCTGCTGGTGGCCTTCGGCATCAAGGCGGCGGCGTTCCCGCTGTCGGGCTGGCTGCCGGACAGCTACCCGGCGGCGGCCGCACCGGTCGCGGCGGTGTTCGCGGGCCTGCTGACGAAGGTGGGCGTGTACGCGATCGTGCGCACGCACGAGCTGCTGTTCGGGGCGGGCACGCTGCGGCTGCTGCTGCTGGGGGTGGCGCTGGCGACGCTGGTGGTGGGGATCCTCGGCGCCGTCGCCCAGCACGACCTGCGCCGGCTGGTGGCCTTCACCCTCGTCAGCCACATCGGCTTCATGCTCTTCGGGGTGGGGCTGGGCAGCACCGCGGGCCTGGCGGCGGCGGTGTTCTACGCCGTGCACCACATCCTCGTGCAGACGGCGCTGTTCCTCGTGGTGGGCCTGGTGGAGCACCGCGCGGGCACCACGTCGCTGCGGCGGCTGGGCGGGCTGGCGGCCGTGACGCCGGGCACGGCGCTGCTGTTCCTGCTGCCCGCGCTGAACCTGGCCGGCATCCCGCCGTTCTCGGGGTTCCTGGGCAAGCTGGCGCTGCTGCGCGCCGGTGTGGCCGACGGCGGCTGGGACGCGTGGGTGCTCGTGGTCGCGTCGGTGGTGACGAGCCTGCTGACCCTGTACGCGGTGGCGCGGGTCTGGTCGGCGGTGTTCTGGTCCGGGCGGCTGGGGCTCGCGGACGGCGCCGGCCGGGACGCGGGGCCGGGGGCCGAGCCGGACGGGCGGGAGCGGGGCGAGCGGTCCGGCGGCCGGGACCCGCACCGGCCGCGGCGCACCATGGTCGCGGCCACCACGGGGGTGGTGGTGCTGGTGACGGGCCTGTCCCTGGCCGGTGGCCCGCTGCTGGCGGTGGCGCAGGGCGCGGCGGACGACACCACGGACGCGCAGCGCTACCAGCGCGTCGTGGGCGGCGTGGACGACGCCGGGGGTGAGCCGTGAGGATCTCGCGCTGGCTCGTGGGCGCCGTGATGCTGCTGGTGTGGCTGGCGCTGTGGGGCGGGGTGACCCGGCTGAACCTCGTCGGGGGCGTGCTGGTCGTGGTGCTGCTGGCCCTGGTCTTCCCGCTGCCCGCGGCTCCCGCGGGCCGGCGGCTCTCGCCGGTGGGGCTGGTGCTGCTGGCCGGGCACGTCGCCGCGGACCTGCTGCGCTCCAGCGTCCAGGTGGCGTGGCTGTCGCTGCGCCCGGGCCCGGCGCCGGCGGGGGCGATCGTCGCGGTGCGGCTGCGCGGGGGCGGCGACTCGGTCGTGGTGACGGTGGCGCAGCTGCTCACGCTGGTGCCGGGGACCCTGACGGTGGACCTGGACCTGCCCGCCGCCACCCTCTACGTGCACGTGCCGGTCACCGGGCCGCACGAGGACGTGCCGGGCGCCGTGCGCGACCAGGTGCTGCGGCTGGAGGAGCAGGTGCGGCGTGCCCTCCCGCCGGCGCGACCGCGGGACGGCGCGCGCCGCGGGCGCACGGCGCAGGGAGGGGGGACGCGGTGACGGGGGTGTTCGTCTGGACCGCCCTGGCGCTGCTGGGGCTGGCGGCGGTGCTGGTGGCCGTGCGCCTGGTGCGCGGGCCGACCACGCTGGACCGGGCGGCGGCGGTGGACGTGTTCGTGGCGGTCCTGCTGTGCGGGGTGGCCGTCGTCGCCGCCGACCGCGGCTCGACCGCGTACCTGCCGGTGCTGCTGGTGCTGGCGCTGCTGGGCTTCGCCGGGTCGGTCGCCGTGGCGCGCTTCACGGGGCGGGACGACCGGTGAGCGGCGCGGACGCCGTGGACGTGGTCTCCGGTGTGCTCGTGGTCGTGGGGGCGCTGTTCGCCGTCACCGCCGGGGCGGGGCTGGTGCGCTTCGGCGACCTGTGGCTGCGCATGCACGCCGGCACCAAGCCGCAGGTGCTGGGGCTGCTGCTGGTGCTGCTGGGCGTCGGGCTGCAGTTCGCGCACAGCGTGGCCGCGGTCGCCACGCTGCTGCTCGTGGGGGCCTTCCAGGTGATCACCGCGCCGGTGTCGGCGCACGTGCTGGCGCGCGCCGGCTACCGCTCGGGCGTCGTCCCCCGCGAGGGCCTGGTCCACGACGACCTGGCCCGGGTCGTCGACGACGGCAGCGGCCCGGACACGGGTGGCGACGCGGGTGGGGACGCGGGTGGGGACGCGGCGCCCGGGCACGACCTAGGCTGAACTCCGTGACGAAAGCCGCCCCGCCCGCCCGGCACTCCACCGGCCACGCCGACGACCCCTTCGACCTCGCCGCCCGCGCCGCCGCGCGCGTCGCGGAACTGACGGGCGTCCCCCACCACGACGTGGCGCTGTTCCTGGGCTCGGGCTGGGCGGCCGCGGCGGACCGCCTGGGCGAGGTCGTCGCCGAGGTGCCGGGCACCGAGGTGCCGGGGTTCACGGCACCGGCCGTGGTGGGGCACGCGGGGACGGTGCGCTCCGTCCGCGTGCCGCGCGAGGACGCCGAGCCGCTGGCCGCGCTGGTGCTGCCGCGCACCCACTACTACGAGGGCCGCGGTGTGCGGGCCGTCGCGCACGGCGTGCGCACGGCCGCTGCGGCGGGGTGCCGCACCGCGGTGCTGACGAACGGCTGCGGCGGCCTGGACCCCTCGATCGGCCCGGGCACGCCGGTGCTCATCGCCGACCACCTGAACCTCACCGGCGCCACCCCGCTGGAGGGCGCCACCTTCGTCGACATGACCGACCTGTACTCCTCGGACCTGCGCGCCCTGGCCCGCACCGTGGACCCGGACCTGCCCCAGGGCGTCTACGCGCAGTTCCACGGCCCCCAGTACGAGACGCCCGCCGAGGTCCGCATGGCGGGCGTGCTGGGCGCGACGCTGGTGGGCATGTCGACGGCGCTGGAGGCGATCGCGGCCCGGCACGCCGGCCTGGACGTGCTGGGGTTCTCCCTGGTGACGAACCTCGCCGCGGGCGTCTCGGACCAGCCGCTCTCGCACCAGGAGGTGCTGGAAGCGGGTCGTGCGGCGGCGCCGCGCTGCGCCGCGCTGCTGGCCGGGGTCGTGCCGCTGCTCTGAGGCCGCTGCGCGCAGCCCTACGGTGGGTCGGCGCCGTGGAACAGGCCGGGTGGGCCGCCGAGCAGGAGCTTGCACACCAGGCGGGTCCGCCCCGGCGCGGTCTCCCGCAGGGCGTACGTGAGGGTGAACTCGCCGAACAGCCGCAGCCCCGGTCCGGGGCGCACCCGGACGGTCGGGTGCTCGTCCTGCGCGAAGGACACCAGTTCGAAGGTGGTCATGCCGCGCTGGCCCGCTCCCAGGCGGTCCGCGCCCGCCGTCGGCGGTGCGCGGGCTGCGGCGGCCGAGGTTGTCCAGGAGGTCGCAGCCGTACGGGGCGACGCGCAACCGGCACAGCCAGCGGTGCACCACCGGCGCGGGTGCGTGCACGGTCACCCCGCGGAACCAGACGGCGCGCGGCCGTGGCGTCAGGTCGTCGCAGGGGAGGTGGAGGCCGGCCTCGACGCGGGTCACGCCCCACCGGGTGGGGATCGGCACCGGACCAGCACCGCCGGACCACGCGCCCCGTGGAACCCCGCCGGGACGCTGTTCTCGCGAGGGGACCCGGGACCCGTCAGGAACGGTTGACGCGCCCGGTGGCGCGGTCCCACGTGAGGGTGCCGCCCTGGAACTCCTGGCGCACACCGCCCCGCACGGGGCGCTCACCGGTGCGGGGGTAACCCAGCGACCCGTTCTCCCAGCCCTGGGCGGCGTAGTGCCGCGCGAAGGCGCCGTGGACCTCGTGGGCGCCGAGCTTCGGCGTCCAGTACACCAGGCCCCGGCTGAAGCGCTGCACGCGCCCGCCGTCGCGGACCGCGAACTCCTCCCCCGCCGGGTACCCCACGGGCGAGGCCTCCCAGCCGAGGGCGGACCACGTGCCGCGGATCGCGCCGCGCACGACCTGCGCGCCGGTGGACGGCGCCCAGTACACCGAGCCGCCCTCGAAGTGCGTGTACCGCCCGGTTCCGTCGGGGGTGGTGAGTTCCGACGTGGTGGGCAGGCCGAGAACGCTGCCGGGGCCGCCGATCGACCGGTAGCGCGCGAGGATGGCGCCCTGCAGGCGGTGCGTGGCGCCGCGGTTCGTCCACGTGCCGGTGGTGGGGGCGGAGACCGTGGTGGTCGCCGGGCGGGTGCCCTCGACGGTGTTCACCACGTAGTAGATCTCGGTCTGCGCGTTCGGGACGCGCGCCGGTCCGACGGCGATGCCGACGCCCATGCCGGTGAAGTCGCCGAGCATGATGGCGTGGTGCGGCGCGGAACCGATCCAGCCGCGCACGGCCCAGTTCCCGTCGGTGCTGTTCCGGTAGCTCAGGTGGATGATCTCGCCCTTGCCCGCGTACCCGGCCAGCTGCGCGGAGAAGTCGGGGTTGTGCCGGTACTGCCCGCTGGCGGCCTGCGCCTCGGCCCAGCGCTGGGAGACGGCGGAGACGTCGCCGAGCTCGGTGAGCGGCGCCAGTCCGTGCGCGGCGCGCTCGGCGTTGACGCCGGCGACGACCTGGCGCTTCTGCGTGGCGAGGTCGGTGGTGGGCGCGGCGAGCGCCGAGCCCAGGGTGACGGCGGCGGGCGCGGCGGCGGGGACGGCGGCGGGCGCGGCGGCGGCCGTGCCCGTGGCGGTTCCCACCAGCGCGCCAGCGGCCAGCAGGCAGCTCAGCGCCCGGCGCGCGGGGGCGCGCAGCCCTCGTCCGGTCCTCGCACGATCCGTCCTCACGACCCCGCCCCCACCCGCCCGCCGTCCCCGCCGGTCGCGGGGGCGTTCCACGGAGGGGATCGGGCGCCGGCGCCGGCCCCTTGAGGGTGCGCGGCCCGCCACCTCGGAGCCCGCTACCGTGGCGTCACGGCGGCGCCCTCACGGCGGCGCCGCGGAGCGCTGCGGGACGGGGGGACGGTGGAGCTGACCGTCCAGCAGCTGCGCTGCTTCCTCGCCGTGGCCGAGGAGCTGCACTTCACGCGCGCCGCCCAGCGCCTGCACGTCGCGGCCCCGTCGCTGAGCCAGCAGGTCGCGACCCTGGAGAAGCGCCTGCAGGTGCAGCTGTTCCACCGCACGTCGCGGCGCGTGGAGCTGACCGCCGCGGGGGTGGAGCTGCTGCCGCTGGCCCGCCGGGCCGTGGGGTCCGTGCAGGAGGTCCAGGAGTGGGCGCAGCGCCGTCGCGAGGCCGGCGAGCGGGTCGTGGTCGGTCTCGTCGCCGGTGGCCCGCTGTGCTCGGCGGTCCTGGCGGCGGCGACCCGGGCCCTGCCCGGGGTGGGCTGGGAGCTGCGCCGGCTGGGTCTGACCGACTCCCTGGGGGCGCTGCGCTCGGAGCGGGTGGACGCCGCGCTGGTGCCGGCGGTGACCCCGCCGGCCGTCGCGGACCTGCGCGCCGTGCCGCTGTGGCGCGAGGACCGGGTGCTCGTGGTGCCCGCGGGGCACCGGCTGGCCGGGCGCAGCGAGGTGGGCATCGACGAGACCACCGGTGAGCGGTTCGTCGGGGTCGCCGACGACGACGCCACCCTCGACGCGTGGTTCGTCAGCCCTCGCCCCGACGGGCGCCGTCCCCGCGTGGAGCCGGCGGCCGGCACGGTGGAGGAGGTGCTGGACCTGTGCGCCGCGGGCATGGCCGTGAACATCGCCGGGGCCAGCGTCGCGCGCGGTTACGCGCGCCCGGACCTGCGGTTCGTGCCGTTGCGCGACGTCCCGCCCGTCACGGTGTGCCTGGTGCACCGGGCCGGGGACCCCGGCCGCGCCCTCGGCGCGTTCGAGCGGATCGCGTTGCGCGTGGCCCGTGAGCAGGGCGGCCGGTTCGGCGCCCTGCCCCCGCCGGGCTGATCCCGGGCGGTGGTCGTGAGGTTCCCCCTCACGGTCGTTGCGATCTCCGTCCTGGTGCTCACGACCGGTCGTCGTCGAGGATGCTGCGGTGAAGGACCCGACCCCCGACCGCACCGGCCTGGTGTTCGCCGAGCGCGACGACGGCCCGCTCGTGCTCGACCTGGTGCTGCCACCCGGCGCCCCCGGACCCGCCCCCGTCGTGGTGTGGCTGCACGGTGGCGGCTGGTTCACCGGCGACCGGCACCTGGCGCCGGACCTGACGCGCTTCTTCGCCGCCCGCGGTCTGGCCATGGCCAGCATCGAGTACCGCCTCAGCGGCCAGGCCCTGTTCCCGGCGCAACTGCACGACGTGCGCGCCGCCGTGCGGTTCCTGCGCCGCGAGGCCGGCGCGCTGGGCGTGGACGGCACCCGGATCGGCCTGTGGGGTTCCTCCGCGGGCGGCCACCTGGCGGCCCTGGCCGGCGTCACCGGCCACCTGGCGGTGCTGCCCGGTGAGCGGGTCGGTGACGGCGAGCCCGGCGCCGCCGTCCAGGCCGTCGCCGAGGGCTACGGGCCCGTGGACCTGGAGCGGGTGGTGGCCGACTCCACCGGTTCGGCGCCGCCGGCGATGAGCGGGGCGAACGCGCCCGAAGCCCGGCTGCTGGGCGGTCCGCCGGCCGAGCGGCGCGGGGCGGCGCGAGCCGCATCGCCGTTGACGCACGTCACCGCCGCTGCACCGCCGTTCCACGTCGCGCACGGCACCGCCGACGTCCTCGTGCGGTGCGACCAGAGCGTCCTGCTGCACGAGGCCCTCGTCGCCTCCGGGGTGGAGAGCACCCTGCACCTGCTCGACGGGTACCGGCACGGGTTCCTCAACCCCGCCGGGGCCGTGGAGGTGCCCGGGCCGCGCGTCTTCGACGACGGGCGGCTGGAGCGGGAGGGCAGCGCCCCCTCCACGGTCCGGGAGTTCCTGCCGGGGCGGGGCGAGCGCAGCGGCCCGGCCACGTTCTCGTACGACGAGGTGGGCGACTTCCTCGCCCGCCACCTGCTGGGGGAGGAGACCGCGTGAGCGTGGACCTGGAGACCGTGCACGGGCTGGCACCGGTGCGCGGCGCGCTGCCGGGCGAGCCGGTGCCGTACTACGTCGCCCACGGCGAGGGGCACCGCTACGAGCTGGACGGCCAGCTGTGGACGGTGTTCGCCCGGGCCGCCGACACGGGCGGGCTGTTCGACGCCGCGTGGGTCGACGGTCCCCGCGGGGCGTCCACCGCCCACCACGTCCACCGCGACCAGCAGCGTTCCTTCGTGCTGGTCCGCGGCAGCGCGCAGGTCCAGCTGGGCGGCGCCAGCCGGGTGCTGGTGCCCGGCGACTCGTTCAACGTCCCCGCGGGGACGCCGCTGGCCTGGCGGTTCCTGGCCCACGGCACGCGGCTGCTGACGTGGGCCGCGCCCGGCGGGGCGCTCGCCCTCGTCGAGGCGCTGGGCACGCCGGTGGACGTGCACGCCCACCGCGACCGCCCGTCGGGGCCGCCGTCGCCGGAGCGCCGCCGGGAGGCCGGCGCACCGCTGGGCGTCACCTTCCCGTCCCTGGAGGAGGTGCGCGCCGGCGAGCAGTGGGACGCCGACCTGCCCGCCGGTGTCGAGCCGTACTTCCTGCGCGGCGGGGAGGGCGACCGGTTGCGCACCCCCGACGCCCTCTACACGTACCTGTCGCGGGGCCGGAACACCGACCACCGGTACTTCGCGATCCACACCGTCGGCGCACCGGGCCGATACTTCGGGCGGCACTTCCACCGCGAGCACACCGAGAACTTCCTGTGCCTGTCCGGGCGGGTGTGGTTGTGGGTCAACGGCACCGAGGTGCTGCTCACCCCCGGCGACTTCGTGCACGCGCCCGCGGGGACGATCCACACGTTCGCGTTCGACGCGCACCGCACGGAGATGCTGGGGATCCTCACCCCGGACGTGTTCGAGCCGTTCTTCAGCGTCCTGGGCTCGCCCACGCAGGACCGCTCCTACCCGGAGCCGGGGACGATGAGCAGCGAGAGCACCGACCTCGTCGGTCCCCCGCCGGTGGAGGTGCTGCAGAAGCTGCAGGACGAGCTGGACCTGGTGCTGGTGGGCCCGCCTCCGGAGCGCACCGCCGGGCTGGGCATCTGACGCGCCGGCGGCCCCCGTCCCCGCACCACGGGGACGGGGACCGCCGGGCACCGGGCGGTCAGCGCGCCGCGGCCCGCCGGTACTGACGGGTCGCCAGCGGCACGAACACCGCGAGGATCACCACGATCCACAGCAGCGTGTACAGCTCGGAGTTCTGCAGCGACCAGGTGCCCAGCTCGGTGCCCGGCGGCACGTTGCCGAAGCGCTCGCGCGCCGCCTGCACGAGGGTGGAGACGGGGTTCCACTGCGCGATCGTCTGCAGCGGGCCGGGGAAGGTCTCCAGCGGCACGAAGGCGTTCGTGATGAACGTCAGCGGGAAGATCGTCAGGAACGTCAGGTTGTTGAACGCCTCCGGGGTGCGGATGAGCAGGCCGAGCAGGCCCATCACCCACGACAGCGCGTAGGCGAACAGGAGCAGCAGCGCGAAACCGACGACCGCGTCGAGGAACGAGGTGCGGATCCGCCACCCGATCACCAGACCGGTCAGCGACATGATGACCGTGACGATGACGTTGAGGACGACGTCCGAGGCCGTGCGCCCCACGAGCACCGCGGACTGGGCCATCGGCAGCGACCGGAACCGCTCGATGATGCCCTTCTGCATGTCGTCGGCGATGCCGGCGCCGGTGATGGTGGCCCCGAAGATGACCGTCTGGGCGAAGATGCCCGGCACGATGAACTCACGGTAGTTCGGCACGTCGATCGCGCCGCCGAAGACGTACCCGAACAGCAGGATGAACATGATGGGCGAGATGAGGGTGCCGACCAGCAGGTCGGGGATCCTCGTGATCTTCAGCATGTTCCGCTTGGCGATCACCGAACTGTCGGCGAGCACCACCCCGACCGCGCTCACGGCCGCACCCCCTCCCCCACCGGCCGCGCCGGCTCGTCGACGCCGGCGACCTCGTCGGCCGGCTTGCCCGTCAGCGTGAGGAAGACGTCGTCCATCGTGGGGCGGCGCAGCCCCGCGTCCAGCGGCACGATGCCCACCTCGCCGAGGCGCTGCAGCACCTGCACGAGCACCTGCGTGCCCGAGGTCACCGGTGCGGTGATCCGGCGCGCGCGGCGCTCCACCTGCAGCTCGCCGACGGCCACCTCGTGCAGCACGGCGACCGCCGCGTCCACGTCCCCGTCGGCGGCCACGACGACCTCCACGCGCTGCCCGCCGACCTGGGTCTTCAGCTCGTCGGCGGTGCCGCGCGCGATGACGCGGCCGTGGTCGATGACGACGATGTCGTCGGCGAGGCGCTCGGCCTCCTCCAGGTACTGCGTGGTCAGCAGCAGCGTGGTTCCGCCGCCGACCATCCGCGTCAGCAGCTCCCACATGTCGTTGCGGCTGCGCGGGTCGAGCCCCGTGGTCGGCTCGTCCAGGACCAGCACCGGCGGCTCGGCCACCAGGGCGCCCGCGAGGTCGAGCCGGCGGCGCATGCCGCCGGAGTACGTCTTGGCGACCCGCTTGGCCGCGTCCGTCAGGTCGAACTGCTCCAGGAGCTCCCACGCCCGCTCGCGCGAGCGCCTGCGCCCCAGGTGGTACAGCCGTCCCACCATGTCGAGGTTCTCGAACCCGGTGAGGTTCTCGTCCACCGCCGCGTACTGGCCGGACAGGCCGATGCGCCGGCGCACCTCCCGCGGGTCGGCCACGACGTCCACGCCCGCGACCGTCGCGGTCCCCTCGTCGGGGACCAGCAGCGTCGTGAGCATCCGCACCGTCGTCGTCTTGCCCGCGCCGTTGGGCCCCAGCAGGGCCAGGACGGTGCCCGCCGGCACCGTCAGATCGACGCCCGCCACCGCGGTGACGTCGCCGTACCTCTTCACCAGTCCCCGTGCTTCGACCGCCGGGGGCACCGCCCGCGCGGTGGCCGTGCTCGTCGTTGCCATGACCGGAACCCTAGGGAAGACCTCCGACACCACGCCGCTCCTTTGTCGTCGACCAGTCGTCGAGGGGGTGACCGGTGCGGGGCGCCGGACTCATCGCCGCGGCGCCCGACGCCGGGCGCCGCGGCCGCGGGGGCGCTAGCGTCGGGGGATGACGAGCCCTGCAGCCCGAGCGTTCGACGCCCTCTGCGACGTGTACCAGCGCCGGATCTCACCCAGGAAGGGCTACGCGTGCGCCCACCGCGTCGCCCACGGCGGCGACTCCTGTTCCGGGGCCGTGCGCAGCATCGTGCGCAGCCGCGGGCTGCTGGGCGGCGCCGTGCCCAGCGCCGTGCGGTTCCTGGCCTGCTACCAGGCCGCGTCGCTGCTCATGGCCGGCGGTGGGCGCGGGGTGTGCTGCTGCGGGCCGATCCCCATCCCCTTCCGCTTCTGAGCGAGCCGGGCGGCGCGGTCCGGCGCAGCGGCGGACGGGGTCAGCGCACCGGCGCGGCCGCCACCAGCTCGCGGAACCTGCGCACCGCCGCGTCCGGCGCCGGCCGCAGGGGCCCGCGCGGCGCTCCCGCCGGAACGCCCAGCGCCGCGACGCCGGAGTGCCAGGCGTCCGCGGCGCTGCCGGCCCCCACCAGCAGCACGTCCCGGCTCAGCCCCACGGCGCACGGCAGCCCGGCGTCCCGGTAGCCCGCCAGGCGCTCGCGCCACTGCTCCGGGCCGGCGGCGGTGTCCTTCACGGCGGCCACCGCACCGGCACCCGCCAGTTCCCTCGGGACCGGCAGCGGCACGTCGTAGCGGGTGGTGGCCGGGTTGTTGTAGAAGCACACCGGGACCCCCGCCGCCGCGGCGCCGGCCGCCACGTGCGGCACCACCTCCTCGTCGGTCAGCGGCACGTAGCCCACCGGCGAGACGAGGACCCCGTCGGCACCGGCGTCCACGGCGTCGCGGGCGGCGGACACCGCGTCCCGGGTCGCCAGGGCGCTGACCGCCGCGTACAGCGGGACCCCCGAACCCCGCAGCGCCCGCGCGGCGTGCCGCACGACGGTGCGCCGTTCCCCGGCGTCGAGGTACACCCCTGAGCCGGAGGTCCCGAGCACGGCGACGGCGTCGGCGCCGCCGGCGGCCGGACGGGTCACCAGGTCGGGAAGCGCCGCGGTGTCGACCGCACCGGACGCGTCGAAGGGGGTGGGCGGGTAGGCGACCAGCCCGGTGAACGGCCGGGACGCACCCTGCTGCGGGTTCCTCTGCACACCGGGCCCCTGCCACAGCGACGACGCGCGGGAACCCCCTGTCCGGGGCCGTGCGATCGGCGTACGCTCCTCCTCGGTGTGCCGGGAAGCCTGGTCGGCGGTCAGATCCACGACGACCGGAAGGGTTCCCCACCATGAGCGGACCAGCGCTGCGCGCCGTCGGCCTCACCAAGCGCTACGGCCGGACGACGGCCCTCGACGACCTGTCCCTGGACGTCCCCGCCGGAGAGGTGTTCGGTTTCCTCGGCCCGAACGGCGCGGGGAAGTCCACCACGATCCGCCTGCTGCTGGGTTTCGCCCGGCCCACCGCCGGGCGCGCGGAGGTGTTCGGCGTCGACGCGGCCGACGTCGCCCGCGCGCACCGGCTGCTGGCGCACGTACCCGCCGACGTGGCGCTGTGGCCGAAGCTGACCGGGGCCGAGGTGCTGCACCTGCTGGCCGCCACCGGGCCGGGCACCGACACCGCGCGCCGCGACGAGCTCGTCGAACGGTTCGGCCTGGACCCCTCGAAACCCGCGCACACGTACTCCAGCGGGAACCGGCAGAAAGTCGCCCTGGTGGCCGCCTTCGCGAGCAGAGCGCCCCTGCTGGTGCTGGACGAACCCACCAGCGGGCTGGACCCGCTGGTGGAGCGCGAGTTCCGCCGCGCCGTCGTCGAGGCCCGGGAGCAGGGGCGGACGGTGTTCCTGTGCTCCCACCAGCTCGCCGAGGTGGAGGCGGTGTGCGACCGCGTCGGCATCCTGCGCGCCGGCCGCCTCGTGGAGGTCGCCGGCGTGCCGGAGCTGCGGCGCCTGCACCGCAGCGAGGTGACCGTCACCTTCACGGGCGAACGGCCGCGCCTGGACGCGGTGCCCGGCGTGGAGGGGGTGGAGAGCACCGGCGAGGGGCGGCTGCGGTTCTCGCTCACCGGCTCGCCCGGCCCCGTGCTGGGCGAGCTCGCCGCGGCGGGGGTCACCGCGCTCAGCGTGCGCGAACCCCGCCTGGAGGAGATCTTCCTGGACCACTACGGGGAAGGAGCCGTGCGGTGAGCACGCGCACCTCCCCCGCACCCGTGCAGGTCCCGGGCGCCCCCGTCGTCCCGGCCGCCGCACCGGGCGCCGGCCGCGCCGTGGGGCGCCTGGCGCTGCGCCAGGTGCGGCGCAGCGGGCTGGCGACCCTGCTCGTCGCGCTCGCCCTGACGGCGACCGTCGCGGCGAGCTTCGACGCCCTGGTCGCCGACCCCGCGACCCTCACCGGCCTGCTGGCCGTCGCGCAGAACCCGGCCGTGCGCACCCTGTTCGGGGAGCCCGTCGCGCTGGAGACCGCCGGCGGCTTCACCGTGTGGCGCTCGGGCACCCCCGTCGCCGTCCTGGTCGGCGCGTGGGCCGCGCTGGCGACCGCGCGCACCACCCGCGGCCAGGAGGAGGCGGGGCGCTGGAACCTGCTGCTGGCCGGCCCCGTGCGGCTGCGCACGGCCGTGGGCAGGCACCTGCTCGCGGTGGCGGCAGTGGTGACCGCCACGGGTGCGGCCGTCGCGGCGGCCCTGCTCCTCGCCGGGACCCCGGCGGCCGGTGCCGCCGTCCACGGCGCCGGGATCGCCGCCCTCGGGCTGTTCTCCGCGGCCGTCGCCGCGCTGGCCGCGCAGGTCCTCGGCACCCGCTCGGCCGCCACCGGTGCGGCCGTCGCAGCCCTCGGCGCGGGTCTGCTGACCCGGTCCGTCGCCGACGGCGTGCCCGGGTGGCAGGGGTTGCGCTGGGCCTCGCCGTTCGGGCTGCTGGAGCTGAGCCGGCCGTACGCGCAGGACCGGGTGCTGCCCGTCCTGCTGCTGCTCGCGGCGGCGGCGGCGCTCGCCGCGGTCGCGCTGGTCCTGGCCGGCCGGCGGGACGTGGGTTCGGGCCTGCTCGCACGCCCCGCGCACCGGCGGGCCCGCACGGCGCTGCTGGGCTCGGTGGAGGGTTTCGCGGTGCGCCGTGCCCTGCGGCCGCTGGCGGGGTGGTCCACGGGGATCGGCGCCTACTACCTGCTCATCGGCACCACCGCGGTCGCCCTCACGGAGTTCCTCACCCGGGACGCGGCCGTGAGCGACCTGGCCGGGCAGGCGGGTTTCGCCGCGCTGGACAGCGTGCGGGGTTTCGCCGCGACCGTGTTCTCGCTGCTGCCCGTCCCGGTCGGCGTGTTCGCCGCGGTGCGGATCGCAGCGCTCGTGAGCGCGGAGCCGGACCGCCGCCTGGCGCTCCTGGCCGCCGGCCCGGTCGGCCGCGTGCGCCTGCTCGGCACCGAGGCGGCCGTGTCGGCCGCGGGGCTCCTCGCCCTGCTGACCGTCGCGGGGTTCGCCACCTGGGCCGGGGTCGCCGCCTCCGGGGGCGGCCTGACGTTGCCGGAGGCGCTGCGCGGCACGTGGAGCACGGCACCGGTGGCGCTGCTCTGCCTGGGAGCGGCGGTGCTCGCCGCCGGGTGGCTGCCGTCGGCCACCGCCCTGGTGGGCTCGCTGCCCGCGGTCGGGGGTTTCCTCCTGCAGGTCCTCGCCGACAGCACCGGCGCCCCGGCGTGGGTGCGGGAGGTCTCGCCGTTCGCGCACCTGGCGCTCGTGCCGCTGGAACCCGCCGGCACGGCCGCCGCGCTGGTGATGACGCTCGTGGCGGTGCTGCTCGCCGTCGTCGGCGCAGCGGGGTACCGGCGCCGGGACCTGCTGTGCTGACGCGCCCGCGTCAGCCCGCGCCGCCGCCGTCCGGGTCCTCGGCACCGGCGCCTTCGACACCTTCGGTGTCGACGCCCTCGGTGTTGCGCAGCACGCCCATCATCGCCATCTCCTCGTCCGCCACCGGCCCGCCCGCCACGCAGGCTCGCAGGTCCCCCCGCAGCGCCGTCTCGTCGATCCCGGCGCCGATGAGGACGAGTTCCGTGCGGCGCGCCGAACCCCGCGGCCAGGCCGTGCGCTCGAAGCGCACGGCCGCGCCGACGGTGTGCAGCACGAACCGCTGCGGGTGCGAGGGCGCGGCGAAGCGCACGAAACCCTTGATGCGGAAGACCCCCGAGGGCCGCCCGTCCAGGAAGCGCACGAACGCGCGCGGGTCGAGGGGCTCGTCGCTGGTGAACTCCACGGTCTCGTACGCGGTGTGGAGGTGGTCGCCGTGCTCCTCGGCCACCGCCTCCCCCAGCGTCAGCTGGCGCTGCACCGCGGGCCGCTCGTCGAACAGCAGCCGGGCGTCCACGCGCCCCCGCGCGGCGGGCACCACGGGCGCCCACGGGTTCAGCTCCCGGCAGCGCGCGGCGACCCGCGCGAGCTCCGCCTCCCCCACGAGGTCGGTCTTGGTCAGCAGCACCACGTCGGCCATCGCGACGTGGTCGCCGAGCGCGGGGTGGCGCGACCGCGTCGCCTCGAACTCCACGGCGTCCACGACCACGACGAGGCCGCCGTACTCGATCCCCTCGACGCCGCTGAGGAGCACCCGGCGCACCATCGCCGCCGGCTCCGCGAGGCCGCTGGCCTCGATGAGGACCGCGTCGAGGACCTCCCCGCCCCCGGGTGCCGCCAGGCGGGCCAGCAGCTCCTCCACGCTGCCGTCCTCGGTGCTGCAGCACAGGCAGCCGTTCTCCAGCGAGACGGTGTCGTCGGCCAGCCCCGCGACCAGCAGCGCGTCCACGCCGATGGCGCCGAAGTCGTTGACGACCACCCCCAGGCGCACCTCGGCGGCCGAGCGCAGCAAGTGGTTCAGCACGGTGGTCTTGCCGGCTCCGAGGAAGCCGGCGAGGACGACGACGGGGATGCGCGGCACGCGCCCCATCCTCTACCGGGAGCGGCCCGCGGTCAGGTCGAGGTCCTCGGGGACCACCAGGTCCGCGCGGTGCGCCGTGGCGTCCACGACGGCGGCGTTCGGCGCGTCCACGGTCGCCACCCACGCCTGCGCGGCGGCCCGATCCTTGCCGAACTCCACGTGCCGGCGCACCAGGCGGCCGGTGCGGGTGGCGCTGTCCCCGGCGACGAACCAGACCTCGTCGAACAGCTCCCGCACGCCCGCCCACTCGCCGTCCAGCAGCAGGTAGTTGCCCTCGCTGACGACGAGGCGGGTGCCGTGGTGCACGGGCACGCTCCCGGCGACCGGCTGCTCGATCTCCCGGTCGAACGCCGGGGCGTAGACGACCTCCCCGGGGCCCTGCTCGCGCAGCCGGCGCAGCAGGGCCGCGTACCCGGCGGCGTCGAAGGTGTCCGGTGCGCCCTTGCGGTCGCGCCGGCCCAGGCGGTCCAGCTCCACGTCGGCCAGGTGGAAGCCGTCCATCGGCACGTGCTGGGCGGCGGCCCCGTCCCCGGCGGCCGCGCGGACGGCGGCGACGAGGGCGCGCGCCAGCGTGGTCTTGCCCGCGCCGGGCGGCCCGGCGATCCCCAGCAGCACCCGCCGCCCCGGCAGGCCGGCAGCGCGGCGCACGAGGTCGCCGAACGCGGGGGCGGCGCTCACGAGCCGGCCGCCTCCCCCGCCCCGTCCCCCGCCACGTCGATCAGCACCTTGCCGACGGTGCCGGCCTCGACGGCGGCGTGCGCCTCGGCGGTGCGCTCCAGGGGGAAGCGGGTCAGCGGCAGGCCGTGCTCCTCCCCCACCGGCAGCGCCCCGTCGCGCAGCGCCGCGGTGACGTCCTGCGCGGCGGCGTCGAGGTTGTGCTGCCCCATCGTGTACATGAGGACGAACTGGAAGCGGGTGTTCAGGACCATGTTCGGGCGCACGTCCAGCTCCACGGGCACACCGCCGTCGTTGGCGTACACGGCGATGCTCGCGCCCGGGCGCACCACGGCCAGGTCCAGCTCCAGGTTCGCGCCCAGCGCCAGCTCCACGACCTGGTCGACGCCGTCCGGGGCCGCGCGGCGGACCTGCTCGGCGGCGTCCGCGTCGCGGTAGTTCACGACGTGGTGGGCACCGGCGGCGCGCGCCAGGTCCGCCTTGCGCGGGCCGCTGACGGTGGCGACCACGGTGGCCCCCGCCCAGCGGGCGAGCTGGATCGCGGCGTGCCCGACGGCTCCCGCGCCGCCGGCGACGAGCACGGTGCGACCGGACAGGGCGCCGGGCGCCAGGCGGCGCGGGCCGTCCTCGGCGACGGTGAGGGCGCGGTGGGCGGTGACGGCCGGCACGCCCAGGGCGGCGCCGACGTCGAAGGGCACGCCGTCGGGCAGCGGGAGCACCCGCTCGGCGGGCAGGACGGTGAGCTCCTGAGCGGTGCCGGTGGGGCGGCCCTGCGCGGCCATGTAGACCCACACCCCGTCGCCCGGGGCCAGGCCGCTCACGCCCTCGCCGACGGCGTCCACGGTGCCGGCCCCGTCCTGGTTCGGCACCACCTCGCCGGTGGGCGCGGGGGCCGTGGCACCGCTGCGCGACTTCCAGTCCGTGGGGTTGACGCCGGAGACGGCCACGCGCACGCGCACCTCCCCCGGGCCGGGCTCGGCCACCTCCCGCTCCACCAGCCGCAGGACGTCGGTGCCACCGGACTCGCTGTAGACGATCGCCTTCACACCGGCGCCGAACCCGCCACCGCCGGGGGTTGTTCCCGCGGCGGTCAGCGGCGGCGGGCCAGCCGCGCGCCGAGCGCGACGCCGGCCAGCGCCCAGACGGCGCCCGCGCCGACGCCGGCCAGCACGATCCAGAACGGCACCCGCAGCTCGTCCTCGCCCCGGGCGGCCGCGGCCGGCGGGGTGCTCACCTCGTCGCTCACGGTCCCAGCCTGGCGCGCCGGGCCCCCACCGCGCCAGCCCCCGGGTCGTAGGGTCGTCGCCGTGAGCGCGAGCGAGCCGACCGACCTGCCCGACGACCTGCGCGAGCGGGCGCTCGCCTGGATCGCGGACGACCCCGACGAGGGCGACCGCGAGGAGCTGCGGGCGGTGCTGACCGCCGCCGAGGGCGGTGACGCGGCGGCCGCCGCCGACCTCGCGGACCGGTTCTCGGGGGCGCTGGAGTTCGGCACGGCGGGGCTGCGGGGCGCGGTCGGCGCCGGTGAGCACCGCATGAACCGGGCAGTGGTGCAGCGGGCGGCGGCGGGTCTGGGCACGTGGCTGGCGCAGCGCTTCGAGCGGCCCCGCGTCGTGGTCGGCCTGGACGCGCGCCACCGGTCCCGGGAGTTCGCCGACGACTCCGCGGCGGTGCTCACCGCCGCCGGGTGCGAGGTGCTGGTGCTGCCGCGCCCGCTGCCCACGCCGGTGCTGGCGTTCGCGGTGCGCGCCCTGGACGCCGACGCGGGCGTCATGGTGACCGCCAGCCACAACCCCCCGCAGGACAACGGCTACAAGGTCTACCTGGGGGGCCGCGCCGGCGGCGAGGACGGCCGCGGCGTGCAGATCGTGCCGCCCGTGGACGCCGAGATCGCCGCGGCCATCGGCGCGGTCGGCCCGCTGGCGCGGCTGCCGCGCGCGGGGGGCGGCTGGCGGGTGCTCGGCGAGGACGTCGTCGAGGACTACCTCGACGCGGTGCTGGCCGCCACGGGGCTGCCCGAGCACCCAGCCCCGGCGCGCGACCTGCGGGTCGTCACCACCGCGATGCACGGCGTCGGCGGCGCGGTGCTCGCCGAGGCGCTGCGCCGCAGCGGCTTCACCGACGTCCACGTGGTGCCCGAGCAGGCCGAGGCGGACCCGGCGTTCCCGACGGTGGCGTTCCCGAACCCCGAGGAGCCCGGCGCGCTGGACCTGGCGCTGGACCTGGCCGCCCGGGTGGGGGCCGACCTGGTGCTCGCCGTGGACCCGGACGCCGACCGCGCCTGCGCGGCCGTCCCCACCGGGGAGCGCGGGGACCGCTCCGCGTGGCGGCAGCTGTCCGGGGACGAGCTGGGCTGGGTGCTGGGTGAGCACCTCGCGGCGCCGGGCGCCGTGCTGGCGTGCTCGGTGGTCAGCTCCCAGGGCCTGGCCCGCATCGCCGCCGCGCACGGGGCCCGCTTCTCCCCGGCCCTGACGGGGTTCAAGTGGATCGCCCGCGTGCCCGGCATCTCCTTCGGCTACGAGGAGGCCATCGGGTACTGCGTCGCCCCCGCCGTGGTGCGCGACAAGGACGGGATCTCCGCCTCGGTGCTCACCGCCCGCCTGGCGCGGCGGCTGCTCGCGGACGGGCGCACCCTGCTCGACGTGCTCGACGACGTCGCCCGCCGCGACGGCGTGCACGTCACCGGGCCGGTGTCGATCCGCGTGGAGGACCTCTCGCTGATCGGGGACGCGATGGCCCGGCTGCGCGACCGGCCGCCCGCCGAGCTGGGCGGTTCGCCGGTGACGTCCGTGGAGGACCTGCGCGACGGCGTCGACGGCCTGCCGGGCACCGACGGGCTGCGCTGGCGCACCGCGCAGGGCGCGCGCGTCGTGGTGCGCCCCTCGGGCACCGAGCCGAAGCTGAAGTGCTACTGCGAGGTCGTCGTCGACGTGGACCCCGCGGGTACCGCCGCGGACCT
The DNA here is from genome assembly GCF_050871405.1 of Kineococcus esterisolvens. NCBI lineage: Bacteria > Bacillati > Actinomycetota > Actinomycetes > Kineosporiales > Kineosporiaceae > Kineococcus > Kineococcus esterisolvens. The sequence goes on along the minus strand of NZ_JBJLRI010000033.1, from coordinate 15,976 downwards.
GGCCGCGGCGCGTGCGCTCGCGGCGGACCGGCTGGACGCGGTGCGCCGCGACGTGCGGGCCGCCACGGGCATCGGCTGACCGGCCCCGGCGGGCGGTCGGGGTTTGGGCGCACGGGCGCGGGGGTAGCAGGAGTGCGGGTCCTGCAGCGGGCCCTGCAGCAGCCGCCGACGGCGGTGCCCCCGGGCACCGTGGCGCCCGACCGCTCGGAGATGCCGTGAACGCTGCCACTCCCCGATCCCGCACGGCCCGTCCCCACCTCCGCACCCCCGCAGGTGCCGCGTGACGTCCGGCGCCGGTGACCGCGTCCGCCTGGCCGTGCCGGCCGAGGGCGACGCCTTCGCGCAGGTGCGCCGGTTCGTGCACCTCTTCGCCCAGCAGTCGGGCGTCGACGACGACCGCGCCGACGACCTCGTGCAGGCCGCCGCGGAACTCCTGGCCACCGACGACGCCGCCAGGCGGCCGACGGCCGTGGAGGTCCAGGAGGCCGGCGACGGGATCACCGTGGTGGTCGACCTCGCGGGCCCGGAGGACGTGCAGGTGCGCGCCGAGTCGGCCGCCCTCCTGTCGAGCCTGAGCCGGGACTGGGGCTGGCGCCGCACCCCCGACGCGCTGCAGGTGTGGTGCGAGGTGGCGGCCCGGGAACCCGCACCCTGACCGCGCGCCCGCCGGGCGGTCAGGCGGACCGGTGGACGCGCGGTCAGGTGGACCGGGCCGCCGCCCGCTCCCGCAGCCACGAGACGACCAGGGCGGTGACCTCCTCGCGGTTCGTCTCGTTGAAGACCTCGTGCCGCGCGCCCGGGAGGACCTCCAGGGTCACGTCGCGCAGCCCGGCCGCGCGGTAGCGCTCCGCGAGGCGGACCAGGAGCTCGCCGCCGGTGCCGCCGACGGGGTCGTCCGCACCGCTGACGACGAGGACCGGCAGGTCCGGGCCGATCGCGGCCAGGCGCGCGGGGTCGGCGGTCGCGCCGGCGGTCGCCAGGGCCCCGGCGAGGATCGCGTCCTCCGTCGGGAACCCGCACAGCGGGTCGGCCACGTAGGCGTCGACCTCCGCCTCGTCGCGGCTGAGCCACTCGAACCCGGTGCGGTGCTCGAACGGGGCGTTGAACGCCGCCAGACCGGGCTGGTCCGCCGGCAGGGAGCGCACGACGTCGACGAGGCCGTCCAGCGACGTGGAGCCGCTGAGCACGACGCCCGCGTACAGGCCGGGGTGCTCCAGCAGGACGTTCTGAGCACCCATCGAGCCGAGGGAGTGCGCGAGCAGGAACACCGGCAGGCCGGGGAACTCCTCGTGCAGCAGTTCGCCGTGCCGGGCGATGTCGGCGACGAAGCCCTCGAACCCGGCGGCGCCGAAACCCCCGAGGGGCACGCCCTCCCCGGTCGAGGAGCCGTGGCCGCGGTGGTCGTTCGCGGCGACGGTGAAACCCGCGGCGTTCAGCGCCGCGGCCAGGCGGGCGTAGCGGCGGCCGTGCTCGGCCAGGCCGTGCGCGACCTGGACCACGCCCAGCGGCCGGCCGGGCACGCCGGCCCAGCGGTACGTGGTCAGGTGCAGCCCGTCCGCGGGGGACGGGAAGGAGCCGACGACGGCGTCGCTGGTCACGGGGCCTCCATCAGGTGCGGGGCTCGGCGGTGAGCCCCCGGTCGCGGTCGGCCCCAGTGTGCCGCGGGCGCGCGGAACCGGGTGCACCGGGCCGGCTGAACTCGTGGCGGCACCACCCTTGACGCGCCGTGCGCACCGGAGAAGCATGCGATCACGACGGCGTGGCGATCCGCAGCTCCGGGAGGTGTCGTGGCGCAGTACGAGTACCGGTGCGACCGGGACGGCGCGCTGGAGGTGAGCCGCCCCATCGGGACCGCTCCCGAGACGTTCGAGTGCCCCGCGTGCGCGCGTCCGGCACCGCGTTCGTTCACCGGGCCGATGCTGTCGCTCACGCCGCGCGCGCTGGTGCGCGCGGTGGACGCCGCGGAACGCACGCGCGAGGCACCCGGGGTGGTCACCGCACCACCCCCGGCCGCACGCCGGCGCACCACCACCACGAACCCGCTGCACCGCAAGCTCCCCCGCCCCTGAGGCGGTTCCGCACCGGCCCGAACAGCGCGCACCCAGGAGGCGACGTGCCCGAGGTGGTCTTCCCGCTGGACTCCACGAAGCCCTTCACCGAACAGGAGCTCGTCGGGCACAACCGCTGGCACCCCGACATCCCCGCGCAGGTCCACGTGCGGCCGGGCACGTCGTTCCGGGTGCACTGCCGCGAGTGGTTCGACGGGGCGATCCGCAACGACGACTCCGCCGACGACATCAGGGACGCCCCGCTGTCCCGGGTGCACGCGCTCAGCGGGCCGATCGCCGTGGAGGGCGCCCGGCCCGGTGACCTGCTCGTCGTGGACATCCTCGACCTGGGTCCCGTCCCGCAGGAGGACTCCGGGCCGCTGGCCGGGCAGGGCTGGGGCTACACGGGGATCTTCGCGAAGCAGAACGGCGGCGGGTTCCTCACCGACCGGTTCCCGGACGCCTACAAGGCGGTGTGGGACTTCCGGGGGCAGACCGCGACCTCCCGGCACGTCCCGGGCGTGTCGTTCACCGGCATCGTCCACCCCGGCCTGATGGGCACCGCACCCTCCGCGGAACTGCTGGCGCGCTGGAACCGCCGCGAGGGTGCGCTCATCGCCACCGACCCCGAGCGCGTGCCACCGCTCGCGCTGCCGCCGCTGGCGCAGGACGCGATCCTGGGGAACCTGCAGGGCGCGGAGTTCGACCGCGTCGCCGGCGAGGCGGCCCGCACCGCACCCCCGCGCGAGAACGGCGGCAACCAGGACATCAAGAACCTCACCAAGGGCACACGCGTCTTCTACCCCGTCTACGTGGACGGGGCGAACCTGTCGGTCGGCGACCTGCACTTCTCCCAGGGTGACGGTGAGATCACCTTCTGCGGCGCGATCGAGATGGGCGGGTTCATCGACCTGCACGTCGACGTCATCCGCGGCGGGATGGAGACCTACGGGGTCACGGAGAACGCCGTGTTCCTGCCCGGGAACACCGACCCGCAGTACAGCCAGTGGCTGGCGTTCTCCGGGACGTCGGTGACCCTCGACGGTGAGCAGCGCTACCTGGACTCCCAGCTGGCGTACCAGCGCGCGTGCCTGCACGCCATCGACTACCTGACGAAGTTCGGGTGGACCCCGGAGCAGGCGTACGTGATCCTCGGCGCCGCGCCGATCGAGGGCCGGTTCTCCGGCGTGGTCGACATCCCGAACTCCTGCGCCACCGTGTACCTGCCCACGGCGATCTTCGACGTCGACGTGCGCCCCTCCCCCGGGGGGCCCGCGCGCGTCGACCCGGGGCAGGGGGTGCCCCGCTCCTCGTTCTAGGGCGTGTCCTGCGGGAGCACCGGGGTGGCACTCGGACCGCCACTGCTTCGACGCCCTGCACTGGCGACCGGCTCCTGCTCGTCCCCCGGGTCGCTGACGCCCTCTCCCCGCCGGCGCCCACCCCCGCGGGTGCGTGGGGTCCCAGCACCGGGCGGTTCGGTCACCGCCGCCTCAGAACAGGCAGCCCAGCCCGCCGCTGTCGCGGCTGTAGGTCGGTGGTGCCGTGGTGGTGGAGGTGTCGATCACCTGGCCGTTGAGTCCACGACGCGTGGTCGTGGTGGTCGTGGTGACGCTCCTGGTGAAGATCAGGTCTTCCAGCAGCACCTTGACGGCGCCGCTGCTACCGAAGTGGAAAGCGCAGATGTCTTCGCCGGTGAGCGGGCCGAACACCGTTTCCGCGGGCACGAGGTCGGCGGTGGTGTAGGGCCCGAACCGGGTGGTCTCCGTGCTCGTCGTCGTGCAGGTGAGTGCCCCGGGCGTCTCGTTGAACGTGCACCCCGGTGGTGCGGGCGGGGCGGCGGAGGCCGGGGTGGCGCCCAGGGCGAGCACCCCTCCGGCGGCCAGGGCCATCACGCTGTGACGGAGTCCCACGAGCGCTCCCCACCCTCCTCGGCGACGATGTGCCACCCATGATGGCGCGGGCTCACCGGCTGTGTCGAGCACCGCGGCACCCGGGGAGGACCACGCCCCTGCCCGTGCCAGCGCGCCGGGCCGGGCCGTCGCCCCTCGGCGCGCCTCGGACGAGGTCGATGGGATCGCGGCTGGTGCCCCACCGGGTGGGTCACGGCCCTTCGCACCGAACAACCGGGGCGCAGCGGGCCGCCCGTCACTCCACGTCGACGAACACCGGGTTCGTGTAGCACCACAGGTCGTCCCACGGGTCCGAGTCGCCGATCCGGTCGACCCGGGGGTGCCCGTCCGCGTCGGCGTGCCGGCCGTCGCTGCCGCGGAACCGCACGTAGAACGGGTCCTCGACCCCGCGCAGCGTGAACGCGAAGCGCTGCCGGCCGCGGGCGTCGGCAGGCACCTCGAAGCTCTCCACGACGCGGGTGCCCGGGGCCTGCCACAGGTCGCGCTCGGTGTCGGCGACGCGCCCGGTGACGGTGCCCACGACCACGTCCCAGCGCGCCGAGCGCGGCACCTCGCCGCTGCCGTTGGGCTCGGTGGCGGGGTCGACGAGCAGCTCCACCTCGACGTCGCCCCCGCGGCGCACGGTCGTGCGCGCGCCGAACGTGACGCCGGGCCCCTGCCCGCCGGGACGCACGCGGGCCTCCACCGCCCGCACGAGCCCCCCGTGCACGACGAACACCCGCCCGGCGCGCAGCGCGGCCATGACGGAGCGGTAGTCGCGGCGGGGTGAGCCGACGCAGGTGCGGGAGTAGAAACCCGGCGCGAAGTCGACGTAGCCGTGCTGCACGACGCCGGTGTCCACGGGGGTGCCGCGGTGGCCGTGCTCGACGTAGAAGGACCGGTCGGGCTCGCCGACGGCGACGGTGTCGCCGTGGTCGAAGTGGTTGTCGGAGTTCGCCGTGATCCACCACGGCAGTCCCTCGGCGAGCAGCGAGTCCCACAACCCGCCCACGCGCGCGGTGGCGGCGTCGAAACCGCCCCAGGTCCGGTACTGCTCCAGGTCGTACCCGGGGAAGGACCACGGCCCTGGCGACTCGTCGTACTGACCGCGCCCGCGGCCGCGGCCCAGCGGGGCGGGCAGCGCGGCGGCCTGGTGGCCGGGTGCGCCCTCCCAGCCGACGAACACGCCGGGGGCGGCGTCGCGCCAGCCGCGCACCTTCGACGGTGAGACCCGACCCGTGCGCATCGGGTGGTTCGACAGGACCAGCGCCTCACCGACGTCGCCGGTGCGCAGTTCCTCCACCAGCCAGGCCAGGGCCTGCAGCCCCAGCCGCTCGGCCTCGGGGCCGCCCTGCACGGAGTGCTCGATGAGGCGCGGCCCGGTCGGGTTGGACGCGGCGGCCAGCACGTCGCCGTCGAACATCCGCTCGAACCGCTCCAGCAGGCCCGGGGTGCCCTCGTGGTCGGGGGCGATGAACGTGGCGTGCTCGGCGCCGGGGATGTTCCACTCCATGCCCTGGAACACCAGCACGGGGTGGTCGCGGCGGGCCTGCGCGATGAGCGGGGTCTGCAGAGCCACGGACTGCTTGGCGTGGTCCGGGCCGCCGTGGTCGGTGATGACCATCCAGTCCAGCCCGCACTCGCGCGCGCGGCGCACCTGGTCGTCCACGGTGTACATGGCGTCGCGCGAGAACGTCGTGTGGATGTGGTGGTCACCGGCGTACCAGGCGAAGTCGCGGTCGTCACCGGCCGAGGCGGCGACGCTCTCCCAGACGGGCGGAGGGGGTGCGGAGGGGCCGTGGGAGTGCACGGGCCCACCCTGCCAGCACCCCGGTGGCGCGCCAGTCCCGGCTTCGCCCCGGGGAACGGGCCCCACCTCAGTAGACTCACGCATCGTGACCTCGCCACTACCGGAAGCAGCGGAGAGGGCGCCCCGGCACCTCCGCGCGCAGCCGGGGCGGGCACAAGGCCCCCCGCTGGAGGACGCCGCGGCCGCCGGCCTGCCCGGCGAGCTGACCGCCACCGGCGGCGACGGGACCTCCCCGCGCGTCGACGTGCCCCGGCCGGCCACCGGTGAGCGCCTCCTGGCGGTCGCCGACACCTCCCACGAGGTCCTGTCCCGCGTGCTGGAGGGCGTCGTCGCGGCCAGCCGCGCCGAGTGGGCCTGGCTCAGCGGCGAGGACCGCGCCCGACACCTGTTCACCCTCGCCGACGTGCTCGCCGACCACGTCCACCCCCTCGCCGTCACCCGCGCCCTGACCACCGGGCGCCCCGTGGCCGCCGGCCTGGCCGCCGACGGCCCGCAACTGCTGGACGCGGCGTTCTCCACCGCCGGGTGGGCCGACAAGCTCGACGCGCTGGGCGCCGAGCCGGGCACCGGCGGCGCCGTCGCCGTCCTGGCGACCTGGCGCAGCGGCCCCGCGGCCCTCGTCACCGCCGTCGCCGCCGCGCTGGCCGCCGGCGCCGGGGCCCTGCTGCGCCCCGACCCGCAGTCGGCCGCCACGGCCGAGCGGCTCGTGCGGGCCTGCTCCGACGCCGGGCTGCCGGCCGGGCTGGTCGCCACCGCGCCCGGCTGCGACCCCGTCGCCGACGCCGTGCTGTGGGAGGCCGAGGGGCTGCTGGCCGTGCGCGCCGACGGCACCGCGGAGCGGCTGCACGAGCTCGCCCTCGACCTCGCCGACCGGGGCACGCCGCTGGTGGCCGACCACGGCACCACGGCGGTGGACGTGGTGCTGGAGGGCGCCGACCTGGACGCCGTCGTCCCCGCCCTGCTGGCCGGCCTCACCGACGGTGCGCACACCCGCCCCGGCGGCTCGCGGGTCCTCGTCGTCGAGCCGCTCGCCGAGGCGCTGGTGGCGCGCCTGGACGCCGGTGCCGCCGCCCTGCGCCCGGGCGACCCGCTGGACCGCACCACCCGCGTCGGGCCCTGCCCGACGCCGGCGGTGGCGCGCGCCGCAGCCGCCGTCGCCGGGGGCGGGACACCGCCCGGCCTGCCCGCCGGCGGGTGGTGGGCCGCCCCCGCCGTGGTCGCCACCGGACGGCGCACCCTGCCCCCGCCCCCGGGCCCGGTGCTGGGCGTGCGCACGGTGCGCGCCGGCACCGACCCCCGCACGCTGCTGGAGGAGGCCACGGCCGTCACCGTCTGGGGGCCCAGCGGGCCCGAGCGCCGCGGCTGGCTGGCCGGCGCCCACCGCGAGCGCCTCGGCCTGGACTCGCCCGCCGGCCCCGACGCGCGCCTGGACGCGCAACTGCTGCTGCGGGCCTGCGGTGGCTGAGGACGGCCCCGGCGTGGGCGAGGACGTGGTGCGCAAGGTCCTGTCCGCCGCGGCGCCCGGCGCGGCGGCCGTGGCCGCCACCGCCCCCCTGCGCCGGGGGCGCGCGCTGCTGTCGGTGGCGGTGGACCTGGAGGCGCGCCGCGCCGAGCTCGTGGAGCTGGTGCGGCGCTCGGAGGGCTGCCGGCTGTCGGAGGCCCTGACGCGCGTGGACGCCTGCATCGACACCGCGGTGCGCTGGGCGGGGTGGGCCGACAAGCTGGACCTGCTGGTGCCGCGGCTGCCGGGCACCGCACCCCCGTCCGTCGTCGGCGTCCTCGCCGGCGGGCGGCTGCTGCCCACCGCCCGCGCGGCGCTGGCCGTCCTGGCCGCCGGCGGCGCCTGCGTGCTGTCGGGCGGCGGTGCGCTGGACCGGCTGGCCGACGCCGTGGTCGCCGAGCTCGGCGACGGGGCCGCCGCCGCGCTGCCGGGCGAGCCGGCCACCACCGCGCTGCTGGCCGGCGGGGTCGAGCTGCTGGACGCCCGGTGGGCGGGGGCGGAGTTCACCGCCGCGGTGCGCCGGGCCGCCGCGGCCGCGGGCACCCGGGTGCTGCCGCCGGCGCGCGCCGCCCCGCCGCGGGACGACGCCCGGTTCCTCACCCCGCTGCTGCGCAGCGTCGCGCTCGCCGGCTGAGGAGCGCCCCGCGGGTCCTCGCGGCCGCCCCGGTCCCCGTCGGCGGACCGACGGGGACCGGGGCGAACCCCTTCAGCCGGCGGTGGCGGCTGCCGATGGGAGGGGACGACCCCCCCTGAACCCGGAGGCCCCTGGCATGAACGCGCGCAACCCCGATCGGCACGGCATCGCTGCGTGGTGGGGTGATCGCGGCATCGCCGCCAAGGTCCTGGCCGCCGTGGCCCTGACCGCGCTGGTCGGCGTCCTCGTCGGCGTGACGGGTCTGCGCTCACTGGGGGAGGTGAGGGACAGCGCCACGCTCATGGACGAGGAGGGCGTCGCTTCGATCCGCGCCGTCGACGACATGGCGATCGAGTTCCGCGAGGCCCGCGTCGACTTCCTCAGCCACGTCCTCAGCACCGAGCCCGCGACCAAGGCCGACAGGGAGGAGCAGCTCGCCGCCGACGGCGCCGCGGTGGACGAGGCCCTGGCCGCCTACAAGCGCACCGACCAGACCGGGCGCGAGGAGCACGTGCGGGCCTTCGAGGAGAACTGGGCCGCCTACACCGAGCTGCGCGACGCCGAGGCCGTGCCCGCCAGCCGCGCCGGCGACCTCCGCCGGGTGGACGAGGTGCAGGAGCAGCTCGGCGAGCACACCGACGCCATGAACGAGGCCCTCGATGCGCTGCGCGACATCGACAGCGCCGCCGTCGACGCGCTCGCCGCCGACGTCGAGGCGACCTACACCGGCAACCGCACCACCGTGCTGGTGCTGCTGGCCGTGGGCATCGCCGCGGCGCTCGCCGCCGGTGCCGCGATCGCCCGCTCCATCGCCGCGGGCCTCGGCAGGGTCCAGGCGATCGCGGAGAGCCTCAAGGACGGCGACCTCACCCGCAGCGCGGGGCTGACCTCCCGCGACGAGGTCGGCCGCACCGCGCAGTCGCTGGACGCGGCGACGGCGCAGCTGCGCGAGCTGGTCGCCACCATCGACACCGCCTCAACCGGCGTCGCGGCCTCCGCCCAGCAGCTGTCGGCGATCTCCACCCAGATCGCCGCCGGCGCGGAGGAGACCTCCGCGCAGGCCGGCGTCGTCTCCGGCGCCGCCGAGGAGGTCTCCTCCAACGTGCAGACCGTCGCGGCCGGCTCGGAGGAGATGGGCGCCTCCATCCGCGAGATCTCCTCCAACACCGACGAGGCCGCCCGGGTCGCCTCCGAGGCCGTGCGCGTGGCGGAGTCCACCAGCCGCACCATCGCCGCGCTGGGCGAGTCCTCCCAGGAGATCGGCTCGGTGGTCAAGGCCATCACCGCCATCGCCGAGCAGACGAACCTGCTCGCCCTGAACGCCACCATCGAGGCCGCCCGCGCCGGCGAGATGGGCAAGGGCTTCGCCGTCGTCGCCGGCGAGGTCAAGGAACTGGCGCAGCAGACCGCCCGCGCCACCGACGACATCTCCCGGCGCGTGCAGACCATCCAGTCCGACGCCGGTGGCGCCGTGGGGGCGATCGAGGAGATCTCCGCCATCATCGGCCGCATCAACGACTTCCAGGTGACGATCTCCTCGGCCGTGGAGGAGCAGACCGCCACGACCGCGGAGATGAACCGGAACGTCGCCGCCGCCGCCGCGTCGTCCGGTGACATCGCCGCCAACATCGCCGGGGTCGCCGACGCCGCCTCGTCGACCGCCCAGGCGGTCACCGAGTCGCAGCAGACCAGCGCCGACCTGGCCCGGACCTCCCGGGAGCTGAGCGCCCTGGTGGCGCGCTTCAGGTACTGACCGGCACCACCCGCCCGTGCCGCCGGACCACCGGCGGCACGGGCGGAAAACCCGTCGCCTCCGGGCCACGGGGTTCCTACCGTCGAGCCGTGACCACTCCCGCGGACGAGAAGGACGCCACGCACCCGCTCGGCCCGTACGGCTGGGACGAGCGCTGGGAACTCGCGCTGGCGCAGCACCACCACGACCACCCCGGACCCCTGGTGCCCGCCCGCGTCGGACGGACCCACCGGGGTGCGCTCGACGTGCAGACCCCGCTGGGGCCGCAGCGCGTGACCCTCGCCCGGGCGGTGCTGCCGGTCCCCACCACCGGCGACTGGGTCGTGCTGGGCCTGGCGGGGTCGGAACCGGAACTGCTCGCGGTGCTGCCGCGGCGCACCGCCCTGACCCGCGCGGAGGTGTCGGGGCGCTCGGCGGAACAGGTCCTCGCGGCGAACGTCGACACCGTCCTGGTCACCGTGGCCCCGGCCCGGCGGGCACCGCTGGGCCGCGTCGAGCGTTTCCTGACCCTGGCGTGGAACTCCGGGGCGCAGCCCGTCGTGGTGCTCACCAAGACCGACCTGATCGGCGGCGCGGAACTGGCGAAGGCCCTGGCGGACGTGGAGGGTTCCGCGCTGGGCGCTCCCGTCCTCGCCGTGAGCGCCGAGCGCGGCGCCGGGATCGAGGACCTGCGTCGTGCGCTGTCCGGGACCGTCGCGCTCATCGGGCCCTCGGGGGCGGGGAAGTCCACGCTCGCCAACGCCCTGCTCGGCCAGGAGCGGTTCGCCACGGGCGCGGTGCGCTCCGGTGACGGCAAGGGCCGGCACACCACGGTGCACCGCGAGCTCCTCCCGCTGCCCGGTGGGCTGGTCCTCGTGGACACCCCCGGTCTGCGCAGCGTCGGCCTGGGCGCGGAGGGTTCCACCGAGAGCCTGCAGCGCACGTTCGCCGACGTGGAGGACCTCGCGGTGGACTGCCGGTTCGCCGACTGCTCGCACACCTCCGAACCCGGGTGCGCAGTGCTGTCCGCGATCGAGGCGGGGGTGGTCGACCGCCGGCGGCTGGACAGTTACCGCAAGCTGGAGCGCGAGCAGGAGTGGTTCGCCGCGCGCACCGACGCGCGGTTGCGGGCGGAACGCGCGCAGCGGTGGAAGGTGATCCACAAGCAGCAGCGCGCGCACCGCCCGCGCCCCTGACCTCGAGCGCTACGTCGCCCGGGGCGTCACCCCTGCTCGTCCCCGCGCAGCCGCGCGCGGGCGGCGTCGTACGCCGGGCGGATGACGTCGGTGGCCAGCGCGAGCCGGTCGGGGAACGGCAGGAACGAGGCGGCCAGCGCGGTGATGGTGGCCCGCTCGACGTCCTCCAGCGTCCAGCCGGCCCCGTCGGCCAGCAGCGCGAACTCCCGCGAGAGCGTCGTGGCGGACACGAGGCGGTTGTCGGTGTTGACGGACACCGAGAAGCCGAGGTCCTTCAGCCTGGTGACGGGGTGCTCGGCGACGCTGGTGGCGGCGCCGGTCTGCACGTTGCTCGACGGGGCCAGCTCCAGCACGACGCCGCGGTCGCGCACCCAGTTCGCCACCCGCCCCAGCCGGGCGTTCGGCATCCCGAACCGGTCCGTGCCGGCCGAAAACTCGATGTCCTCGACGATCCGCACGCCGTGGCCGATGCGCTGCGCCCCGCACGGGAACAGCGCCTCGGCGATGCTCTCCACGCCGGCGGCCTCCCCGGCGTGGATGGTGACGGGGAAGTTCGCCGCGTGCAGCAGGTCGAACGCCTCGCGGTGGCGACCGGGCGGGAACCCGTCCTCGGCGCCGGCGATGTCGTAGCCGACGACGCGGCCGTCCGGGTCGTCGCGGTGCCGCAGGGTCAGCTCGGCGATCTCCAGGGAGCGGTCGGCGTGCCGCATCCCCGTCAGCAGGGTGCCGACGCGGATCGTGCGGCCGGCCTCGGCGGCCAGCCGCTCACCGCGGCGCATCCCCTCCTCCACGGCGACGACGACCTCGTCCAGGCTCAGCCCGCCGCGCAGGTGCTGCTCGGGGGCGTAGCGCAGCTCGCCGTAGACGACGCCGTCGGCGGCGAGGTCCAGGACGGCCTCGGTCGCCACCCGGGCCAGGGACTCGGCGTCCTGCATGACGGCCACGGTGTGGTCGAACGTCTCCAGGTAGCGGACCAGGGAGCCGGAGTCGGCGGACTCGCGGAACCACTCCGCGAGCTCGGCGGGGTCGGTGGTGGGCAGGGCGTGCCCGTTGGCCGAGGCGATCTCCACGATCGTCTCCGGGCGCAGGCCACCGTCGAGGTGGTCGTGCAGGGACACCTTGGGCAGGGACCGCATGTCGTCGAGGGTGCTCACCCCCCGATCCTGACAGCCCGCGCCCGCCCCTACCCTGCGGACGTGCCCCACCCGGTCCCCCTGACGGTCCGCGACGCCACCGTCGCCGACGCCGCGGCGTGCGCCGCCCTCTACGCCCCCTACGTGCGCGAGACGACGATCTCGTTCGAGTCCGACCCGCCGGACGCGGCGGAGGTGGCCCGCCGCATCGCGAGGGCGCAGGAGGAGCACGCGTGGCTGGTGGCCGAGGAGACCACCGCCGACGGGCCCCGCGTGGTGGCCTACGCCTACGCCGGGCCCTTCTCCGGCCGCGCCGCCTACCGCTGGTCGTGCGAGGTCAGCGTGTACGCCGAGCTGGGCCGGCGGCGCAGCGGTGTCGGCCGCCTGCTGTACGGGGCGCTGTTCGAGCGCCTGGAGCAGCGCGGGTACCGGGCGGTGTTCGCGGGTGTCGCCGAGCCGAACGGCGCCAGCGCCGGGTTGCACGCGGCGATGGGCTTCGAGCCGGTCGGCACCTACCGGCGGGTGGGCTGGAAGCACGGCGCCTGGCGCGACGTCACGTGGTGGCAGCGCACGCTGGGCGAGGACCGCGAGGCGCCGGGGGAGGCGCCGGCGGAACCGCGCTGACGCGCTCCCCCTCCCCCCGCGTGCCGTGGCGGGCCGTGGTGGGCGGACGTAGCGTCGGGGGGGGGGCCGCGGGTGCCGCCCCACCCACCCCGCGCGAGAGGAACCCCATGACCGTCGCGAGCAGCGGCACCATCGACCTGGGCGGGAGGACCGTCCACCGCCTCGGGTACGGCGCGATGCGCATCACCGGCCCCGGGATCTGGGGGCCGCCGGAGGACCACGACGAGGCCGTGCGCGTCCTGCGCCGGGCCGTCGAGCTCGGCGTCACCTTCATCGACACCGCCGACTCCTACGGCCCGTTCGTCTCCGAGGACCTCATCAAGGAGGCCCTGCACGACGGCTCCGGCTACGGCGACGTCGTCATCGCCACCAAGGGCGGCCTGACCCGCCACGGCCCGGACGTGTGGCCGCCGCTGGGCCGCCCGGAGTACCTGCGGCAGTGCCTGCTGATGTCGCTGCGCCGCCTCGGCGTCGAGCAGATCGACCTGTGGCAGCTGCACCGCATCGACGCGAAGGTCCCCCGCGAGGAGCAGTTCGGCGAGATCAAGTCGTTCCTCGACGAGGGCCTGGCCAAGCAGGTCGGCCTGTCGGAGGTCGACGTGGACGACGTGAAGGCGGCGCAGGCCGCCGGGCTCCCCGTCGCGTCGGTGCAGAACCGCTACAACCTCGGCGACCGCCGTGCGGAGGAGCTGCTGGACTTCTGCACCGAGCAGGGCATCGCGTTCATCCCGTGGGCCCCGGTCGACGCGGGCACCCTCGCCCGCCCCGGCGGGCCGCTGGACGCGGTGGCCGGCAACCACCCCGGCACCACCACCGGCCAGCTCGCGCTGGCGTGGCTGCTGCGCCGCTCCCCCGTGATCGTGCCGATCCCCGGCACCTCCTCGGTGGCGCACCTGGAGGAGAACTGCGCCGCGGCCGACGTGGAGCTGACCGACGAGGAGTTCCAGAGCCTCACCGACGCCGCCTGACCGGCGCCCGGACGACGGCCGCGCCGCCCGGGGGGCCTGGAGCCCCCGGGCGCCGCGGCCGTCCACTCCTCAGCCCCCGAGCTGGTCCGAGAGGTCGTCGGTGAACTGCTGCTGGCAGGCCTGCTCCGCGGCCACGTCGCCGCCGGCCTGCTCCAGGCAGGCCCTGAGGTCGGCGCTGTTGTCGGCGATGAAGTTGCCGAGGGCGATGGTGAGGGCCAGGAAGACCGCGCCGGCGATGACCGCCAGCACGCTCGTGACGATGCCGGCGACGGCGACGCCCTTGTTCGTGGCCTCCCCCCGCTTGGCGCGGCGCAGCCCCACGACACCGAGGACCAGGCCGATGAGGCCCGGGAGCAGCCCGATGCCGAAGAGCCAGCAGAGCAGCAGGCCGACGATGCCCAGGATGAGCGAGGCGAGCCCGGCGCCGTTGCGCGGCTTGGCGCCGTACGGCTGGTCCTGGTAGCCCCCGTACTGGTTGGCGCCGTACTGGCCCCCGTACTGGCCCCCGTACTGGCCACCCTGCTGGCTCCCGTAGCCCGGTTGCTGTCCGTACTGGTCGTCGCCCGGCGTCGACATGTCGTCCTCTCGTTCCTGTCGGTCACGGCTGTCGTCCCTGCGCCGATCGTGTCAGCTCCCGGGGACCGGGGCACGCGGTGGTGCGCGGGGCGGTCCGCCGTCAGGCGGTGACGCGCCGGTGCACCAGCGGCACGGCGGCGGGGGGCGCCTGCCCCACCGCGAGCCCGGGCTCGAGGGCCTCCAGGGCCCACGCGAAGCGCTCGGGCGTGTCGGTGTGCAGGGTGGCGAGGCGCTCACCGGCGCGCACCGCGTCGCCGCGCACCGCGTGCAGCTCCACCCCGGCGCCGGCCTGCACGGCCTCCTCGCGGCGGGCGCGGCCGGCACCGAGCCGCCACGCCGCCACGCCCACGGCCATCGCGTCGACCTCGGTGAGGTACCCGTCGGCCGTGGCGAGCACGTCGTGGGTGTGCGCGGCCGTCGGCAGCGGGGCGTCGGGGTCGCCGCCCTGGGCGGCGATCATCCGCCGCCAGGCGTCCATGGCGCGCCCGTCGGCGAGGGCGTCGGCGGGGTCGACGGCGTCCAGCCCGACGGCGGCGAGCATCTCCCGCGCCAGCACCAGGGTGACCTCCACCAGGTCGGCGGGGCCGCCGCCGGCGAGGACCTCGACGGACTCGCGGACCTCCAGCGCGTTGCCGGCGGTGCGGCCCAGCGGGGTGGACATGTCGGTGACCAGGGCGGTGGTGCGCACCCCGGCGTCGGTGCCCAGCGCCACCATCGCCTCGGCCAGCGCCACGGACTGCGCCAGCTCCTTCATGAACGCGCCGGAGCCGGTCTTGACGTCCAGGACGAGCGCGCTGGTGCCCTCGGCGATCTTCTTGCTCATGATGGAGCTGGCGATCAGCGGGATCGCCTCCACGGTGCCGGTGACGTCGCGCAGGGCGTACAGCTTCTTGTCCGCCGGGGCGAGGTCGCCGGTGGCGGCGCAGATCACGGCGCCGACGTCGATCAGCTGCTGCCGGATCTCGGGCAGCTCCAGGGAGGCGCGCCAGCCGGGGACGGACTCCAGCTTGTCCAGGGTGCCGCCGGTGTGGCCCAGGCCCCGCCCGGACAGCTGCGGCACGGCCGCCCCGCAGGCGGCGACCAGCGGCGCCAGCGGCAGGGTCACCTTGTCGCCCACGCCGCCGGTGGAGTGCTTGTCCACGCTGGGGCGGGGCAGGTCGGTGAAGTCCAGCCGCGAGCCGGAGGCGATCATCGCCGCCGTCCAGCGGCTGACCTCCTCGCGGGTCATGCCGTTGAGGAACACCGCCATCGCCAGTGCCGACATCTGCTCCTCGGCGACCTCGCCGCGGGTGTAGGCGTCGATCACCCAGTCGATCTGGGCGTCGGAGAGCCGTGCGCCGTCGCGCTTGGTGCGGATGACGTCGACGGCGGCGAACCGCTGGGTCACGGGCGGGGCTCCTCTGCGGGCTTCCTGCGGGCGGGATCGTCCAGGTCGTGCGGTCCGAACGCGTCGGGCAGCACCTCGGTCATGGGCAGCACCCCGCGGGGGGTGTCCACGAGCAGCTCGGGACCGCCGAACTCGTACAGCAGCTGGCGGCAGCGCCCGCACGGCATGAGCACGGCGCCGGCGCCGTCGACGCACGCGAACGCCACGAGCCGGCCGCCGCCGGTCATCCGCAGCTGCCCGACGAGGGTGCACTCGGCGCACAGCGTCACGCCGTAGGAGGCGTTCTCGACGTTCGCGCCGGAGACCACCCGCCCGTCGTCGACGAGCGCGGCGGCCCCCACGGGGAAGCCCGAGTACGGGGAGTAGGAGTGGGCCAGGGCAGCGGGGGGGGGGGGGGGCGGGGGCGCGGCGGGGGCGGGGGCGGGGCCGGCGGGCGGGCGGTCCGGCAGGGCGGGCGGGGGGGGGGGGGGGGGGGGGG
>NZ_JBJLRI010000032.1:0-43751 GCF_050871405.1 Kineococcus esterisolvens | reverse complement strand
GCCTCGCCGTCGTCGTCGAGGACCTCCTGCTCCACCTGGGTGCAGGACGGTCCCAGCCGCACGGCCTGCATCTCCTCGTCGCGCGCGAACACCGGCAGCAGCCCGGGGGGTGCGTCAGGTCTCGGGCGCTGGCCGGTGGCCCGGCGCACCGCCGGCTCAGTCGCGGGCCAGGAGCCCGACGACCTCGTCCCAGGACGACACCACCGCGAGCGCCCCGGCCTCGCGCAAGGCGCCGGCGCGGGCCTCGCGCTCGTGCTCGGGCACGAACTGCACCGTGCCGATCGTGCGGACACCGGCGGCGACCGCTGACAGGGCCCCGTTGATGGAGTCCTCGACCGCCACGGCCTCGTCGGGGCTGATGCCGAGGTCCTGGACGGCGTGCACGTACACCGCCGGGTCGGGCTTGCTCGTCGGCTCGGGCAGCGAGTCCTCGGCGCTGTAGCGGCGCCCGGCGTCGAAGAAGCCGGCCAGGCCGGTGACCTCCAGGCACGCGTCCAGGCGGGAGGCCGCGCTGGAGGTCACGGCCGCGAGCGTGAACCGCTCGGCCAGGCCGACCAGCGGGTCGTGCACCGCGGGGTCCTCGCCCAGCACCGTGCGCAGGTGGGCGGTGACCACGTCCTTCTCCTCGGCGACCCACTGCTCCAGGTCGCCCGGAGCCAGGTCCCGCCCGTAGCCGCGCGCCAGCTCCTGCGCCGCGGCGCGGAAGTTCTTGCCGTTGGTCATCGCCTGCAGCTCGGCGGGGCTGTACGGCCGTTCGGCACCCAGCTCGGCCAGGAAGCGGTTCGTCACGTCCGCCGACGCGGCGTACGCCGGTTCCTCGGACGGGAACAGGGTCCCGTCGGCGTCGCACAGCAGGGTGGTGACCCCGGTGGGGTCGAGGTCGGTGGAACGGTCGGTCACGCGGCGCCCTCCTCGTCGAGCGTCAGGTACAGCTGGATCACCTCTCGTGGACCCTGCTCCTCCAGGGCCCGCAGCGCCACCTCGACCGAGGCGGCGAAGTGCTCGTCCCGGGCGAGGCTGTCGAACACCTTGCGCTCGCTGAGCAGCGAGTCGGGTTCCACGTGCCCCTCCCTGGCGAGGTCCACGAGCCGTTCCGACAGCGGGCCTTCCACGGGGATGTGCTCGCCGGCGTAGTCGTACCCGCGCAGGAACCGCATCCACCCCGCCACGGCGAGCACCAGCAGCTGGTGCGGCCGGTGCTGCTCCAGCGCGGCCCGCAGGGACGGGAAGACGTAGTTCGGCATCTTGGACGACCCGCGCCGGCACAGCCGCAGGAGCTGGTCGCCCATCCGCGGGTTCGACAGGCGCTCCACGAGGGTGCGCTGGTACTCGTCGAGGTCGATGCCGGGCACCGGCGGGAGCAGCGGCACGATCTCGTCGCGCATGAGCTGGACGAGGTACTCCCGGAAGACCTCGTCGGACAGGAGCTCGTCGATGGTCCGGTACCCCGCGAGGTAGCCGAGGTAGCCCAGCGCGCAGTGGCTGGCGTTGAGCAGGCGCGTCTTCATCGTCTCGTAGGGCGTGACGTCCTCGACGAACTGCACCCCGACCTCCTCCAGCGGCGGGCGGCCGGCGCAGAAGGAGTCCTCGACGACCCACTGGGTGAACGGCTCGGTGATCACCGGCCAGCGGTCGTCCACCCCGGTCGAGGCGGCGACGGCGTCGCGCTCCTCGGGGGTGGTGGTGGGGGTGATGCGGTCCACCATCGAGCTGGGGAAGGTGACGTTCTCCTCGATCCACCCGGCGAGGTCGCCGCCCAGCCGTTCGTCGCGCAGCCGCGCGAAGGAGACGACGGCGGTGCGGGCCGCGTGCCCGTTGTGCTGCATGTTGTCGCAGGACAGGACCGTGAACGGGCCGCTGCCGGCGCTGCGCCGGCGGGCCAGCGCCTCGGTGAGCAGGCCGAAGACGGTGCCGGGCCGGCCGGGGTCGTCCAGGTCGGCGCGCAGGGCGTCGTCGTCGGCGTCGAACTCCCCGGTGTGCGGGTCGATCCGGTAGCCGGTGCCGGTGATCGTCAGCGTGACCAGGCGGGTCCGCTCGTCGGCCAGGACGTCCAGCACCGCACCCGGGTCGTCCGCGGTCAGCAGGTAGCGGGTGACGACCCCCACCACGCGGGCGTGCTCGTCGTGCGGACCGCGCTCGACGACCGTGTAGAGCCGGTCCTGCGCCTGGAGCACCTCGCCGATCTGGGGGCTGTGCATCCCGACCCCGACCAGGCCCCAGCCGCGGTGCCCGCGCCGGGCCAGCTCGTCGAGGTACACGGCCTGGTGGGCGCGGTGGAAGCCACCGACGCCGATGTGGACGACCGACGGCACGAGCGCGGCGCGGTCGTAGCCCGGCACCGCCACGGCGTCGGGGAGGTCGTGCAGCGTGCGGTCCGAGAGGGGGACGGCCCGGTCGTGACCGGGGGTCGGTGCATCAGCCAACGCGGCTCCTTCCAGAGGTGCCCGCGGTGCGGGTCGTGTGCGCCCTCCTGCTGGAGCACTCGGCTCGTACCCGGCGGTGCGGCGTCCAAACCCCACCCGACGCGGCGGCGGGTGCATCACTCCGGCCGGGGAGGGTAGGGGAGGACCGGGTGGACGTGCACCGCCCACCGACCCCCAGGAGACCCCCGTGACCGATCAGTCCGCGGCCCCCACCGCTGAACCGCCCCACCCGGAGCAGGAGATCGAGGAGGCGTTCGACCGGCTCGTCAGCGAGGGCAGCGAGCGCCTCGACCGCCCGTTCCTGCCGCTGCTGAGCACCGGGCTGCTCGGGGGCATCGACATCGGCACCGGTGTGCTGGCGTACCTGCTGGTGCTGGACGCCACCGACAGCCACCTGCTGGCGGGCCTGGCGTTCTCCATCGGGTTCGTGGCGCTGCTGCTGGCGCGCAGCGAGCTGTTCACGGAGAACTTCCTCGTGCCGGTCACCGCCGTCGTCGCCCGGGAGGGGAGCGTGGTGAGCCTGCTGCGCCTGTGGGGGGTGACCCTGCTCGCGAACCTCGCGGGTGGCTGGGTGATCACCTGGTTGGTGATCGGCGGCCTGCCCGATCTGAAGGCCACGGCGATCGAGGCCGGGACGCACTACGCGGACCTGCCCATCGGCTGGCAGTCGTTCTGGCTCGCCGCCCTCGCCGGCGTGGTGATCACCCTGATGACGCGCATGCAGCACAGCACCGAGAGCATCGGGGTGCGCATCGTGCCCGCCATCCTCTTCGGTGCGCTGCTGGCGGGCGGTCAGCTGTTCCACTCGGTCCTGGACTCGCTGCTGATGTTCGCGGCCATCCACGCCGGGTCGGACTTCGGCTACGGCGAGTGGCTGCCGCGCCTGGGCTGGTCCGCCCTGGGCAACCTGGTCGGTGGGCTGGTCCTGGTGACGGCGCTGCGGCTCCTGCGCGTGCCGCACCGCGTGGCCGAGGCGCAGCGCGAGGCGTCCTGAGGAGCGGCGACGCGCCCGCGGCCGCGTGGACCCGCCGACCGGTCGGCCGGTGCGCGGGGCGGCTACGATCGGCGTGCCGGGCTTCGCGGCCCGGCACGCCGGCATGGCGCAACTGGTAGCGCACCCGACTTGTAATCGGGCGGTTCGGGGTTCGAGTCCCCGTGCCGGCTCTCCTCCGACCTGCGGAAGCGCTCGGCGCGACCTCGATCGGGTGTCGGGGTGCAGCCAAGGCCCCGATCGGCACGATCGTCACGGCTCCTCACCCCGCGGCGCCGACTGCATCGACGTCGCCGCCTCCCGGCGGGTGCGGCGCAGCTCGCCGGTGTGCACCGGCGGCAGCTGCCCGCCGGCCATCAGCTCGTGCACCTGTCACCGGCTCACCCCGAGCACCGTGGCGGCCTCGTCGGTGGTCGGCGGGCAGCTCGTCCACGAGTGGTTCCCGCGCTCCGTCGAGGGCCCGCTCCGCGGGCCGGGCAGCAGGAGGCCCCGGGCTGCGGCGCCGGCGCGCCGGTCCCGGGGCTCGCTGCTGCCCGTGCGAGGGGGTGACGAGGTCGTCGAGCGGTCGGTGGTGCGCGG
Organism: Kineococcus esterisolvens; assembly: GCF_050871405.1. Lineage (NCBI taxonomy): Bacteria > Bacillati > Actinomycetota > Actinomycetes > Kineosporiales > Kineosporiaceae > Kineococcus > Kineococcus esterisolvens. The sequence goes on along the minus strand of NZ_JBJLRI010000032.1, from coordinate 39,758 downwards.
AACCCGGTTCACGTGCGAGCAGCTCGGGGACGGTCAGTCGCGGTCCAGGAACGCGAGCACGGTCGCGGCGAACAGCGGGGAGGAGGCGATGTCGTAGTGCGTCAGGCCGGGGAGGACGGCGAGTGCGTGGCCGCCCCCGGGGCGTCCCTCGCCGGTCCAGCCGCCGTCGCGCTGGCCGCCGCCGAGCAGCCCGAAGACCTCGGCGAAGTGGCTCGGCGGGGCCATGTCCGCGTCGGCGGCCATGATCAGCGTCGGCACGGCGAGCCCGCGGACGTCGTCGGTGAGGTCGAAGTCCTGCGCCAGCGCCGCGCCGATCTTGTCCAGCAGGCGTGGGAAGTCCTCCGGGCGAGGCGCGACCCGCTGGTACAGCTCGTGCATCGGGGTGCCCTTCATGAGCTCCGCGGCGGCCGCACCGACCTGCTCCTGCTGCGCGAGGACGTCCGGGTAGGAGGCGTCGCGGCGGATGGTGACCGACGCGGCGACCAGGCGGCGCACCTCGCCGGGGTGCCGGATCGCGACCTGCAGCGCCACCCTGCCGCCCAGGGAGTACCCGGCCACGTCTGCTTCGTCCATGCCCAGGTGCTCGATCAGCGCGGCGACGTCGTCGGCCATGAGCCGCACGTCCAGCGGCCGGTCGACGTCCGCGGTGCGGCCGTGTCCCTGCAGGTCGACGAGGACCACCTGGTGGTCGGCGGTGAACGCGGGCAGGAGCGGGGCGAACATCTCGCCGGACGCCAGTCCGCCGTGCAGCAGGACCAGCGGGCGCCCGCTGCCGTGCGTCTCGAAGTGCAGGTGGACGCCGTTGACGTCGGCGTAGCGACCGGGAGCGGTGGTCGTGGTCGTCATGGTGTGCTCCTCGCGTGTCTGTGTGAGCTGACCGCTGCGTAGACCGCCGTCGTGCCGCGGACTCATCGCAGAGCTCGTCGAGCGGCGCCGCTCGGCTCGGAACCCCTGGGGTCCGGACCGACCGGGGCGGACCGCGCCTCGTTCGGTCCGGTGATGTCCACCCTCGGTGCGGACGTGACGCCCGAAGTGCTCGGTGGGGGCATCGATGCTGCTCCGGGAGGACTGTGCCGACTGCGTGGACCGTGGGTCGAGCACGTCGGCGGTGACGTACCGACGTGGTCTTCACCGGTGGCTGGGGGCGGTGATGCGCAGGGCGGTGATCAGTTCCCTGTACAGGCTGTCCGCGTGCAGGAGCTGCTCGTGGGTGCCGCTGCCCCGGATCCGGCCCGCTTCGACGACGACGATGAGGTCGGCATCGATGACGGTGGACAAGCGGTGAGCGATGGTGACCACGAGCCGGTCGCGAGCCAGGTCGGCGATGACGTCGTGCACGGCCGCTTCGGTGAGGCCGTCCAGTTGCGCGGTCGCCTCGTCCAGCAGGAGCGCGCGAGGTGCGTGCAGGACCGCCCGCGCGAGGGCTACGCGCTGACGTTCCCCGCCGGAGAGGGCGGTGGCGCTCAGCGAGGTGTCCAGGCCTTCGGGCAGGGTCTTCACCCGTTCGGTGAGCTGCACGGCAGCCAGTGCGTCCCACAGGCCGTGCTCGGGGGCCGAGGGGTCGGGCAGCAGCAGGTTCTCGCGCAGCGTGCCGGGGACCAGGGGGCTGTCCTGCTCGACGTAGGCGAAGCAGCGGCGCACTTGTTCGAAGGTCAGGTCCTCGTACCTGGTGCCCTCCAGCTCGACGGTTCCGCGCTCAGGGGTCAGGAAGCGCAGCAGCAGGGCGAACAGGGTGGTCTTGCCCGCTCCGGAGGGGCCGACGATCGCCACTCGGCCGTGGTGCGGCAGTTCCAGCGAGACGTCGGTCAGGGCGGCGCGCCCACCGGGCAGGTGACGGGCGGTGACGTTCTTGAGGGCCAGCAGGGGTGCGTCCGCCGATGACGTGGTCCTCGCAGCGGCCGTGGGCGCTGCGGCGGTGGTGGTCGCGGCACGGAGGGGGCGGTCGCTGCGGGCGGGGCGGGGTTCCGTGGTCTCGGGTTCTTCGAGTTCGAGCTGCTGCACCTCGCGGATGCGGCGGGCCGCGGCGGTGCCGGCCTGCAGTTGCCCCAGTTCCCGGGCCAGGCCGGTGACCGGCTCGACGATGCCGAAGGCGTACAGCAGGAAGGCCACCAAGCTGGACACGCTCAGCAGGCCGGCGTCGATGCGCCAGGCGCCGATGGCGAGCACGGTGATGACGGAGAGGTGGGCGCCGGCGGTCCCGGCGGTCCAGGTCAGGGCCTCGATGCGCACCGCGCGCACGCTGTGCTCGGCGGAGTCACGGGCCTTGCCCAGGATCGTGCCCACTTGGCGGTCCTCGGCACGGTTGGCCTTGACCGTGCGCACCGCACGCAGGGCGCCCTCCAGTGCTCCGCCGAGTTCGCCCAGGGAGGCCTGGGCGGCCTCCTGCGCCCGGCCGATGCGGGGCAGCAGCACACCCACGACGACGCCGACCACGGTCAGGACGACCGCAGTGGACAGCAGCAGCACGCGGTCCAGGACAGCCATGAGCACGATCGTGCCGACCAGCATGACGATCGAGTTGATGATCTCGATGACACCGGAGGAGGCGGCTTCGCGCAGCATGACGGTGTCGGAGGTGACGCGGGTGACCAGTTCCCCGTTGCTGCGCCGGGTCAGGGCACCGGGGCGGGCGGCGAAGTAGCGGCGCACCATCGAGGTGCGCGCCTGCAGGACCACGCGCTCGGCCAGCGTTCCCAGCAGGATCCACTGCCACACCCCCAGCAGGGATCCCGCTCCCAGCAGCACCACCAGCAGGGTGATGGCCGGGGTCAGGGGGGCGTCGGTGCCCAGGGTGTCCAGCAGGCGCTTGGTCACCATCGGCAGGGCCAGCGCTGCGCCGGTCGAGGACAGCCCGAGCACCAGGCCCAGGGCCAGGGCTCGCCGGTGGGGGTGCACGAACTCCCACAGCACCGCCAGGCTGGAGGTGCGCGTTGCACGGTTCACGGTCCGTCCCTTTCCGAAGGTGGGGCGCCGTGCGGCAGCGGTGCTCGCGTGCTGATCGGCAGCGAGCAGGGGGTGGGCCGAGATCCGGGGCGCAGTGGATCGGTGCGACCGAGCGGGCACCGGCACCCGACTGTACCGACCAATTGGGCTGTATTGCAAACCATTTGGTCGGTATTAGTCTGGTGCCGCACGCGCTCGTCGGGAGTGCCGCAGCAGGCCTCCTGAGGGCCGTGGACGGGGGGACCGGTTGCCGGGCAAGGAGCGCGACACCGCCAGGACTCGACGGCTGGTGCTGGACGCGACCGCGCGAGTCGTCGCCGAGCAGGGCGTGGGAGTCAGTCTCGACTCCGTCGCCCAGCTGGCCGGGGTCTCCAAGAGCGGTCTGCTGCACCACTTCCGCTCCCGCGACCTGCTGCTGCTCTCCCTCGCCGAGGACCTGGTGGAGCGGTTCCGCGCCGCGGTCCACGCGGCGATCGACCCGCGTGACCACGCGCGGGGCCGGCTGGTGCGCGGCTACGTCAACGCCACCTTCGACGAACTGCTCGACGGGACCCCCGTGGCCGAGCACGCGCTCGTCATCGCCTCGCTGGCCGTGGTTCCCGGGGTCGGCGAGCTGCTGCGCGAGGACACCCGGCGCTGGGAGGAGGAGTTCGCCGATGACGGCCTGCACCCCCAGCGGGTCACGCTCATCGTGCGGGCCGCCGACGGCGCCGGCATCGCGACCCTGTACGAGGGCAGCAGCGACGCCGCGGAGCTGGAGAGCACCCGCCAGCTGCTGCTGGCCCTGAGCCGCGCCGAAGGGCCGCTGGTCGAGGTCGAGCCGCGCACCGTCGCGTAGGTGCGCGCGGGTCGCGGCCGCGTGCGTGAGCGGGTGGCGGTCAGGGCCTCGCCCCGACCGCCGGCTCCGACCGCCGGCCCCGATCGCCCGCTCCCGCGGATCCGGTCAGGCCGGGTTCGCCGTGGCCGCCGCGCCCGACACCGGGTGCACCGATCGCGTGAACCGGGCGTCGACCTCGCTCAGGCGGCGCAGGACGTGCGAGCCGTGGAGGAGGTGGTCCGAGTAGTGGAACCCCGGGTCGGGGGGGAGGCCCCCGTCCAGGCCCAGCAGGCGCTCGACGAGCAGCGCCGCCCCCAGGCCGGTGAGGTCGCCCAGGCCACCGGGGTGGACGAGGTCGTAGCGGTTGACCGTCGGTGCGCCGTGGCGGTTGCGCCCGCGCAGCAGCACGACGACGTCGTGGGAGGGGTCTTGCCCGATGAGGGTGCAGCTGGAGTCCTCCACGGCGATGGCGAAGCGGGTGCGGGCCGGACGCAGAGCGTCGCCGAGCACCAGGACGTCGACGGAGCTGAACTCGCGCGCACTGGCCCGATCGCCGCTGACGGTCTCGAAGGTGAGGCGGGAGCGGGTGCGCTTGCGGGTCCAGGACCATCCACCCCCGTTGGCGGTCAGCGGTAGGGGGTGGGCCCCGGCGATCTCGGCCATGACCGACTCGTCGTTGGCGGGACCGAGCTCGTCGTGGGGATCGATGCTGGCGACGAGCGTGGCGACGGTCAGGTCGTGCAGGTGGCTCGCCGAGCGGAGCGTCAGGGCGGACACGATGCCGGCGGCCCAAGAACTCGCGTGCACCACGGTGCTCGATCCGGGGTCGGCCAGGTGCACGGTGAGTTCCTGGGCGATGGTGTGGATCCCGCCCGCGAGGTTCACGAACGGGACGCCGAGGCGCTGGGCGTGGCGCTGGGCGTGGTGGCCGGCGTCGGGGACCGCTGCGACGATCGTGGAGAAGCTCCGGTGGGCGGGCAGCAGCAGTCCTGGAACCGTCACGTCGACGGCGAAGGGTTCGGTGCAGTCCACGGCGGCGCTGGCGGCCTCCAGGCGTCGGGCGTCGCGCGCGCCGATGGCGAGGGGCAGGTTCGGGTGCAGTCGGCGCAGGTGGCGGGTCAGGGCGGACCCGACGACGCCGGTGCCGCCGAGAACCAGGACGGGGTCCAGGGCGGCGCTCCAGTGCGCGCCGCGCGGCGTGCGGTCAGCGGCGGGTGCGGGGGTTGTCATGACTCCTCGTTCCAGGTTTAGCAGACCGTCTGGTCGGTATAGTAAGCCGCATGATGAACGAGCACCAGAACCCCCCGGCACCCTTGACCTCGCGCCGGCTCCTCGCAGGGCGTTCCCGCACGCCGAACGTCCCCTCGGTCCCCGTGCGCGTGTGGCGACTGGAGGGCGGCGGAGGGGGGCGATCCCGCCCGCTGCCCTCCTCGGTGCGGTCGTTGCTGAAGTGGGCGGTGCGCCGGATCGTGGCGCGGCGAGGGGTGCAGTCGGTCGACGCCGAGCGGATCTCCTTGCAGGTCAGGGCGGCGGTGCGCGCCTGGGGAGCTCGGAGCGCCTCGCGACGACGCACCCGGAGCCGGTGACGAACCTGCATCGAGAACTGCGGGAGCCGGACCGGGAGGCGCACCGGCAGGGGCGGGAGTTCACTGTCCTGCTCGCACCACGTCGCGACGGGCTCCACCCGCAGCAGTCGCTACCGGCCTGCCGGGTGGCCGACGGGATCGCGGGCTGCGGGTTTCGCCGGGAACCTGGTCGCGCGAGCTGTGCCGGAGGGTCCGGGACCTCCTGCTCGGGCTCGCTCGACCAGGTACACCGCGGAGCCGGTCACCCGGATCGGGGCCCGACGACCGGGCGCCCGGGTGTGGCCGGTCGCGGGGTGGGAACGCGCGACGGCGGGGACGGCCCGCTGTCCCCGGGCCGTCCCCGCCGTCACCTCCTCCGGTGACGTCTCGTCGCGGCGCCCTCGCCGTGCTGCCGGGTGTCGTCGGTTCGCGCAGGTCCGCCGCACCCGCACCGTCAGGGGCGTCGCGCGGCGGAGGGCACGACCCGCCACGCGACGACCGCGGCGATCGAGAGCAGTGCGGCGGCGATGACGGACGTCGTCTGCATGGCCTCGGTGAAGGCGTGTCGGGCCGCGGCCAGGGCCAGCTCGCCGGTCCCACCCAGACCCTGCAGGGCTCGGGTGCCGTTGGCCAGGGACTCCTCGACGCCTTCGACCGCGCCGCGCGGCAGGTTCGGGAACTGCGGCAGTGCTGCGCGGTACAGCAGGGTGTGCAGGGTGCCCAACAGCGCGATGCCCAGCGCCAGCCCCAGCTCGAAGGACATCTCCGAGATGGCTGAGGCCGCACCGGCGCGTTCGCGCGGCACGACGCTGAGGATCGCGTCGACGGAGACGGTGAAGGTGATCCCCACGCCCGTGCCGATGATCACCAGGCCCAGGGCGAGCACACCGTAACCGGGGCGACTCTCCCCGGCGGCCAGGACGAGCAGGCCGGCGGCGGCCACCAGCAGCGAAGCGCCCAGGGAGCGCCCGACGCCCAGCCGGTTGACGACGCCGGCCACGACCGCCACGACCGCGATCGAGGCGATCGTCATCGGCAGTTCGCGCAGTCCTGCCTGCAGCGGGGAGTAGCCGCGCACCAGTTGCAGGTACTGCGAGAAGAAGAACAGCAGGCCGCTGAAGGCGAAGATGGCGATGAGGGAGGCGACGACGGTGCCGGTGAAGGCCGGACGGGTGAAGAGGGTGACGTCCACCAACGGGTCCTCGAGCCCGCGCTGACGGCGCACGAACCACACCACCGCGCTCGCGCCCAGCAGGACGGCGGCGCCTCCGAGCAGGTCCACCCCTTCCTGGGCGGTGTGCTTGACCGCCCACACCAGCGGCACGATCGCACCGATCGAGAGCAGCGCGCTGAGGAGGTCGAAACGCCCCGGGGCGGGGTTGCGCGACTCCGGCACCAGGACGGCGACGCCGACGAGCACCAGGGCCATGACGGGTAGGTTGATCAGGAAGACCGAGCCCCACCAGTAGTTCTCCAGCAGCGCTCCCCCCACCAGTGGCCCCAGGGCCGCACCGCCGGAGGATCCCGCGGCCCACACCGCGATGGCGCGGGTGCGCTGGACGGGGTCGGGGAAGATGTTGCGCACGATCGACAGGGTCGAGGGCATCAGGGTCGCCCCGGCCACGCCCAGCAGCACCCGCGCCACGATCAGCGTGCCGGGGGTGGAGGCGAGAGCGGCCAGCAGGGACGCGCCACCGAAGCCCGTCACGCCGATCATGAGCAGCTTCTTGCGTCCGATCCGGTCGGCCAGGGTGCCCATGCTGATCAACAGCCCGGCCAGGGCGAAGGAGTAGGCGTCGCCGATCCACAGCAGCTGCGTGGAGGTCGGCTCCAGGTCTGCGGTCAGCGACGGTACGGCCAGGGCCAGGACGGTGCCGTCCACGGCCAGGAGGGTCACGGCGAGGGTCAGAGCCGCCAGGGCGGCCCACTGTCTCGCGCCGGCGCGCCCGGCGCTCGGGCGGGCCGGGGGAGTGGGGTGCGGGGCGTCAGCGGTCCCGGCGGGCAGGGAGGACATGGCGGCAACATACCGACCAGACGGTCTGAGTTGCAAACCATTTGGTCGGTAAATGGGTGACGTCCACACCTCCCTCGTGTCTCACCGACCGCGCTGGTCCGGCTGGACCGCCCACCCTCGGATCCGTGCGCATCGACGTCGCCCTCGAAGACCGGGTCGGAGCTGTCGCCGTCGCAGCCGTCGCTCTCGCGGTTCACCGTCAGCGCGGGTGGCGGCCCGTCCCCGAGGCCGTGGTCGTCGGCCTGCCCGCCGGTTGAGGCGCCCAGGCGTCGACGCCCGAGCGGGGGCCACCAGCACCGACCTGCTTGTCGGAGTCGCCGGGGTTCTCGGTGCGGACGAGGCGTGGGTGAGGGGAGTCGACGGCGGCCTCGCCGGAGGGGATCAGCCGCGCACCGCTGCGGCCCTTCGAGACCCGCGCCCCCGCAGGTCGCTGCACCCGGCACGCGCCGTCGTCGCCGTGCCGCAGCAGCACCCCGCTCCGGCCCTGCAGGCCCGCGAGGACGCGCAGGTGCTGTTCGTCGAGCGGGACGCCGACGCCCTGGACGCGCAGTCGCGGAACACCGACCTCGGTCCCGTCCTGGTCACCGGACCGGAGCAGGCCCTCGGTGGGATGATCGGCCGTGCCCGGGGTCCGGGGTGTTCGGGCCGCTCCGGACCTCGGTGGGGTGGTCCTCCTCGCCGGCGACGAGAGGAGACGGTGTGCGGTTGCGGGTCACCCGGGCGTGGTCCGGTTCAGCGGCGCCGTCGGGTCACCGGCCGGAGGAGTGGTGAGCGCGTGAGCGCGCCCGAGGGCGGGGCTCGTGTCCGTTCGCCGCGCGCCCGGCGCGTGGCCGACGTGGTCAACGACGTCCTGGCGCCGTGGAACCTGGCCGTGGTCGTCCCGCCGCTCGTCGGCGCGATGACCACCGTGCCGTGGTCGCGCGGGCTCGCGCTGGGGCTGGTGACGAGCCTGTTCGTCGGCGTCGTGCCGGGGCTGCTGATCCGGGCCGGTCGGCGCTCGGGCCGCTACGGCGACAAGTTCCTGCACGAACGGCGGCACCGGCCGCGGTTCCTGGCCGTCGTGACCGCTCTCGTCGTCCTGGCGGGGGTGGTCACCCGGGCGCTGGGTGCCTCCGGCTCCTCCCTGGTCTTCCTCGGGGTCATGGCGCTCATGGGCGTCGTCGCGGCGGTCGTCTCGCGCTGGTGGAAGATCTCGATGCACGCGATGGTCGTCACCGGCTCGGTCGTGCTGCTGGCGGTGCTGAACTCGTGGCTGGTGCCGCTGCTGGTGCTGGTGCCGGCGGTGTGCTGGGCGCGGCTGGTGGCCAGTGCGCACACGCCGGCGCAGCTCGCAGCAGGCGCGGCCGTCGGCGCGGTCCTCGGTGCCGCCGCGGGCGTCACCTGATCGACACCGCCGTCGGCCTCCACCACGACGACCCGCAGTCCGGCCGCCGCTCCACCGCCGACGGGTTCGCCGACGACGGTCGAGCGGGACCCGGGCGGTTCCGGCTGCTGGAGCGTGGAGGGCGGTCAGAAGGTGTTCGCGCCCTTGGCCATCAGCCCTCCGTCGCAGGTGAGGTGGCTGCCCGTCACGTAGGAGGCTTCGTCGGTGAGCAGCCAGATCGCTGCGTGGGCGATCTCGCCGGGCTCGGCCATCCGGGCCAGCGGGATCTGCTGTGCGGCGGCACTGCGCAGTCGGGCGCGTTCGGCCTCGAGCGCGTCGCCGTCGAGGCCGGAGTAGAGCATCGGCGTGTCGGTGGCGCCGGGGACGACGGCGTTGACGCGGATGCCGTGGGGTGCCAGGTCGAGGGCCGCCGCCCGGACGAAGGCGGAGATCCCGCCCTTGGAAGCGCCGTAGGCGCTGTTGGAGCCGCCGGCGAAACCGACGAAGGCCGAGGGTGAGGACACGCAGACGATGGACCCCGCCCGTCCGCTGGCCTGCAGTGCTCGCGCTGCGGTGCGGACGGTGAGGAAGGTCCCGGTCAGGTTCACCTCCAGGACGCGGTGCCACGTGTCCAGGGACGTCTGCGAGACCGCGGCGCTGATCTCCAGGCCTGCGCCGGCGACGACCGCGTCCACCGGGCCCAGCGCGGTGCCGGCGCGCTGGAACGCGTCGGCGAGCTGGTCCTCGCGGGTGACGTCGCACTCGCCCCACCAGACGTGACGGGCGCCGAGGGCTCCCGCTCCGGCGGCGGCGAGCTCGGCGCCGGCACCGTCGCGGTCCAAGGCGGCCACGGCCCAGCCGCGCCGGGCCGCTCCCAGCGCGGTGGCCTTGCCGATACCGCTGGCGGCACCGGTGATCAGGACGGTGCGGGTCACCGCCCGGCCTCCTGCGCGGTGCTGAAGTGGGTGTGGATGTGCGCGGTCACCGCGCGGTCGAGGGCCTGTTCATCGCCTCCGCGCAGGGCGTCGACGAGCGCCACGTGCTGCGTCGCGACCTCGGTGGGGTCGGTGTAGCAGCGGGCGTCGCGGCGGAAGTAGGCGCGGACGCGCGGCTGGATGCTCCGCCAGATCTGCAGGCAGTGCTGCTGACCGGACAGGGTCACCACGGCTTCGTGGAAGCGGATGTCGGCATCGGCCAGCAGGCCCGCGTCCGCCGCCGCCGCAGCGGTCCGCATGCCGGCGATGAGGGAGTTCAGGTGGGTGTAGTCGGCCTCGCTCAGGCGCGGCATCGCCTTGCGGAAGGCGAAGCGCTCCAGGGCCACGCGAACGGGCACGAGCACGTTGTCGATCTCCTCCTGGGAGACCCCCAGGACCTCCGTGCCGCGGTAGGGGTAGGAGACCACCAGGCCCTCCTGCTCCAGCTGCCGCAGCGCCTCGCGCACCGGTGCGCGGCTGGTTCCCATCTGCTCGGCCAGCGACGTCTCGGTCAGGCGTTTCCCCGGGGGCAGGTGCCCGGTGGTGATCGCCTCGCGCAGGACGTCCGCGACGCCCGCGCGGCGCGAGGCGAGCGCGGGAGGCGGCAGCGGGAACGGATCGCTCACGCGCGGACCCCGCACGTGGGCGGCAGGTGCCGACGGGGGTGGCGGTCCGGCGACATGGCGACCTCCTGGTCGTGTCGGGTGGCGCGGGGCCCGGGGTGGGTGCCCGGGTGGTCGACGGCGGGCGGCGACGTGCCGTGATCGCCTCTGCGGACGGTACCCGCATCGTCGATTGTCGACAACCGGTCGGGTGGCTGGTTACCGTGCGGCAGGTACGCCGGTGCGTGGAACTGCGGACGAGAGGTGCTCATGAGAATCACCCGGGTCGAGACGTGCGGTCTGCGGGGCGCCACCCCCGAGGGGGGCTGGTCCAACGAGCTGCGTCCGGACGACGTCGTCCACACCCTGGTCGCGGTGCACACCGACGACGGCGTCGTCGGTGTCGGCAGCGCCTTCACCAGCGAGGACCTGGTGCGGGCAGCGGTCGACCTGCTGCGGCCGCACCTGCTGGGGCAGGACCCGGTGGAGGTCGAGCGGATCGTGGAGACGTTGCACCAGAGCGCCTTCTGGATGGGGCGTGGTGGCGCGCTCACCCACGCCACCAGTGCGATCGACATCGCCTTGTGGGACGTCGCCGGTCAGGTGCTGGGCCAGCCGGTGGGTCGCCTGCTCGGCGGGCGCCACCGCGAACGGGTCCGCCCCTACGCCTCGGTGCTGATGGACGAGGTGGGGCCGATGACCGAGAACCTCACCGCACTCGTGCAGGAGGGCTTCACCGCGTTCAAGATCGGGTGGTGGAAGTTCGGGCGCGTCGACACCGCCCTCGACGAGCGGACCGTCGCCGCTGCCCGCGCGGCGGTCGGCGATCGGTTGCTGGCGGTCGACGTCGGCGGTTCGGAAGCCTTCTTCCCCGGTGACCTGGCCTGGGCCAAGCGGACGGCCCGCATGCTCGCCGACCACGACGTCGCCTGGTTCGAGGAACCCCTGAGCCCTGACGACCTCGAGGGCTTCGCCGAACTGCGCAGCGCTTCACCGGTGCCCATCAGCGGTGGCGAGGTCCTGACCCGCAGGCAGAGCTTCGCCCCCTACCTGCAGCGGCGGGCCTTCGACATCGTCCAGCCCGACACGACCAAGGGTGGGGGGCTGAGCGAGTCGCGGCGCATCGGCTGGCAGGCCCAGGACCTGGGCATCCGGCTGGTGCCGCACGGGTGGAACACCGGCATCGGCCTGGCGGCCGACCTGCACCTGTCGTCCGCGCTGGTGGCCACGGACCTGGTCGAGCACAAGACCGGGTCCGCCTACGTCGACGACCTCGTGCGCGAAGGCTGGCACCTGGACGCCGAGGGCTTCCTGCGGATCCCCACCCGCCCCGGGCTCGGGGTCACCCTCGCCGCCGATGCGCTGCAGCGGTACGGCACGCGCCCGGCCTTCGCGCAGCCCGCAGCCTGAGCGAGCCGCCACCGCCCCCGGCGCGCGCCTGAGCACGTCGGCCCGCCCGCGAGCGGTGCACGACTCGTGCGTCGTGGTGCTCGCCGGGGTCGGGCCGCGAGGACCTGCGCGGTGGGGCCGGTGCCTCCGCTTCAGCCGGGCAGGGGCGAGAAGCTCCGGCCGCCGTCGGTGGAGCGCAGGATCGTCTCCCCGTCCACCACGACGACCTGCAGCTCACCGTCGTCCGTGCGCGTCCCGCTGATCGCCTGCACGGAGCCATCGATCCGGCCGCGGTCCCGCCACGTCGCACCGGCGTCCTCGCTGACCGCGACGACGCCGTCGGGAGTCACGCCGACGACCTCGGACCCGCCGCTGCCGCCCTGGACGAAGTCCACCAGCACCAGCAACGGCGCCTGCGGCACCTGCGCCCACGTCCGGCCAGCATCGGTGGAGCGCGCGGGCCCGCTCTCGCTCGTGACGACGATCGTGCGGGCGTCCGCGGAAACAGCCAGCGAGTAGGGCCTCACCGGCGGCTCCAGCGACGTCCACTCCCGGCCGTCGGTGCTCGCCCGCAGCGCGCCGTCGAAACCGACCACACCTGCGGAGGAACCGTCCAGGGCGTGGAAGTCGGACTCGCCCTCGCGGGACAACGGGGTCCACGTCGCGCCGCCGTCGCGGGACTCGATCAGGCCGACGGGGTCGGGCAGGTCGGTCCCGGGCCCCGGGTGGCCGGACGCGTAGAAGTGATCGGGACCGGCGATGGAGAAGCCCATCAGGTCGATCACCGGACCGACGCGCACGGGACCGCTCGGCTCGAACCGGAACAGACCGTCGTGGCTGGCGAGGTGGACCAGCCCGTCGGCGGGGTCGACGCCGACCCCGTGGACGTGGGCGCTCGGCAGCGTCACGGCCGGACCCCCCGGAGCGGTGCTGCCGGCGCCGGTCCCCGCGGACGCCGGTGCGCTGCTCGCAGGACGCGTGCCACCGTGGTGCGCGACGCCCTCGCCGGCGTCACCACCACCGCAGGCTGCCGGAACCGTGCCGACGAGGGCCGCCAGTGCGCAGAGGCGAGCGCGCCGAGCGGGGGGACGCCGAGACGGTGCCGGCGCGCGCCCGTCCTGCGCCGCACCGGCGGATCCTGGTCGAGTCCTGAGAGCCACGCCGTCGTCAACGCACGTGTGGCTGCGTTCGTGCCCGGGGCACGCGGTGCGCGCCGGGGCGGGGGTCGACCACGAGCAAGCATCCGGCGGCCGCGGCATCGGCGGGCAGCGCAGGTGCGTGCGGCCCCCCGAGCCGGGGGCGGACGGCCGTGCTCACTCGTCACGCACATCGCTCGTCGTCGAGCGATGTGCGTGACTGAGTCACACCCTGTTCGTGCTCACCCTCGGGGGGGGGGGGGGTGACCTCAGGAGCGGCACTCGCCGCCGGCGCACCCGCCGGCGGACCGCAGGCCTTCGACGACGTGTACGCCGCCGCGGCCGGGACGCCGCTGCGCGTGGCCGCCGGTCAAGGCGTCGTCGCCAACGACGTCACCGACTACCAGGCCGGGCGCACCGTCGTGTGCAGCACCGACGCCGCCCACGGCAGCGTCACCGTCGCCGCGGACGGCTCCTTCACCTACGTCCCCGACCCCGGCTTCACCGGCGAGGACACCTTCACGTACACGGTCACCGACGCGGTGACCCTCCACCCGACCGTCGTCGCACCGCTGGCGACGATCGGCGGCACCACCATCCCCGGAGGCGCGTTCGGTTCCGCGTTGACGCCCGTGCCGGGCGTCGAGGGCGAGTTCTACGGCCTGACCGACCGCGGCCCCAACGTCGACGGGCCGAACGGGGAGAAGGTGGCGCCGCTGCCCGGCTTCGTGCCGGCCATCGGCCGCTTCCGGCTCGTGCGCGACGCCGACGGCCCGCGCGCGGAACTGCTGGCGACGATCCCGCTGCGCGCCGCCGACGGCGTGCCCTGCGACGGGCAGGTCAACCCCCTCGCCCGGACCGGGGAGACGATCGTCGACCTCGACGGGCAGGTGCTGCCCACCTCGCCGCAGGGCTACGACCCCGAGGGGCTGGTGGCGCTGCCGGACGGCACCTTCTGGGTGTCCGACGAGCAGGGCCCGTTCCTCACCCACTTCGCGGCCGATGGCCGTGCGCTGGAGCGCCTGTCCCCGCGGTTGGGGACGCTGCCCCGTGAACTCGCCGACCGCTTCCCCAACCGCGGCATGGAGGGCCTGACCCTCACCCCCGACGGCCGCACGCTTGTCGGCATCCTCCAGTCGGCGCTGCAGGTCCCCGGCGGGACGGGCAACACCTTCGACGATCCGCTGCTGCGGATCGTCACCGTCGACCTGGAGACCCGGCGAACCCGGCAGTTCGCGTACCTGCTCGACGACCCCTCGACCAACAGCGGTGCGGTCAGCGAGATCACCGCGGTGTCGGACACGGAGTTCCTGGTCGTCGAGCGCGACGGGGGTTTCGGTGCCGACAGCTTCAAGCGGCTGTTCCGCATCGACCTCGCCGGCGCCAGCGACATCAGTGGCCGAGGCACCGACGAGCTGGAAACCCGGACCGCGACCGCCGACACCGCGACCGCCGCCGGGCTGCTCGCCGCAGCCGGTGTAACCCCGGTGGCCGAGGAACCGGCGCTGGACGTCAGCGGCCTGGTGTGGGACCTGGACCCGCAGGGTGGCTTCTTCGCGCACGACAAGATCGAGGGCGTCGCGACCATCGACGGCGGCACGACGCTCGTCCTGGCCAACGACAGCGACTTCGGCATCCCCGGGGTCGTCGGGGACGAACCGCCGTACCAGCTGGAGCCGAAGCTGCTGCCCGACGGCCGCCAGGACGACGGCGCCGTCCTCGTCCTCGACACCACCCGTCTCACCGACGGCCGTGCCCGTACGGCGCAGGCGACGGTGCGGGGCCAGGTCCGCTGAAGCCCGGCCCCCTGTCCGCCCCGACGATCGCGGCGATGAGCCCGTCACCCGGGTCGCGCTCGCCGGAGGCCGTCCAGCGCCTCCGGCAGGCGTGCTCAGCGGCGGGGGCGTGACCTGGTTACGGTGGGGCAGCAGCCGCCCACGCCGGAGAGGACGCAGCATGAGCACCGAACCCCACCACGAGGCTCCCGTTCCCCGTGAGGCTCCGTCCCCGCCCGGTGCCGAACTGCCCGCCCTCGTCGACGAGATCGAGGAGCGGGTGGACGCCGAGGTCCGCGAGGTCGCCGCGCGCAGCCGCCGGGAGGAGGGGGCCGGCGACCCCTCCGGCGACCCCTCCGGCGACCCCTCCGGCGACGTGGTGCCCGACGCCGCCGGCGCCGGGGCCGGGCAGGCCGCGGACCCGACGCTGCGCGAGGACGGCGGCGACGGCGACGGCGACGCCCCGGTGTCCGAGCCGACCGGCTGACACCCCCCCCTGCGGGCTCGGCCGGATGCGGCACCGCTGGTGCCGTGCCAGATTGAAGGTCGATCAGCTGAGACCCGACGTGGAGGAGAGCGCACGATGTTCGAGCGACTGAACAGCCCCGAGGAGATCTTCAGCTACAAGCTGGGGGCGGCGCTGACGATGGAGAAGGACACCCTCGCGATGCTGGGCCGCCTCGAGGAGGCCGCCCAGCGCGAGGAGCTGAAGCAGCTCCTGCGCGAGCACGCCGCCGAGACCCGCGAGCAGATCGAGGTCATCGAGCAGTGCTTCGCCCTGCTGGGCGAAGAGGTCGACGACTCCCCGTGCCCGGTGACCAAGGCGCTGGCGGCCGAGGCCGAGACCGTCCTGAAGAAGACCGACGACTCCCTGGTCGACGCGGTGATCCTCTCCGGCGCCCTGGAGACGGAGTACCACGAGCAGGCCGTCTACGAGACGCTCGTCCTCCACGCCCGCGCCCGCGGCGCCGAGCGCGTCGCGACCCTGCTGGAGACCAGCCTGGGCGTGGAGCGCACCGCCGGCTCCCGCGTCAAGGCGATGGCCGAGCGGATCGCCGTCACCGGCGTGGCCACCACCCCCCGGGACCAGGGCATGAGCAGCGGCGTCAAGGCGGGTCTGGCCGCCGGGGTGGCCGCCACGGTCGGCGCGGCCGCGGCAGCGGCGTCGAAGGTCGCCGACAACAAGGGCAAGGAGGAGGCCCGCGAGGCGGCGGCCGAGTCGCTGCGCACCCAGCCGGCCACCACCACCTCCACCACCACCACGACCTCCAGCACCGCGACGCCGGTGGGGGCCGAGCTGAACGACGCCGCCCTGGAGGAGCGCACCGCCGCCAGCGACGAGCGCGGGGGCCGTCACGCCGCCGGCAGCTGACAGCGGCCGGCCCCGGCCGGGCGCGGCGGAGGGCACGACCTTCCTGCTGGCCCGGCACGGGGCGACCGCCCACACCGCGCAGGGCCGCCTGAGCGGGTCCACGGGGCAGGACCCGCCGCTGTCCGAGGTGGGCCGCGACCAGGCACGCCGGCTGGCGGGTGCGCTGCGCGCGGCCGGCGGCGCCGACGTCCTGGCGTGCAGCCCGGTGCTGCGCGCGCGCCAGACCGCCGAGGAGGTCGCGACCGCCCTCGGGCTGGGACTGCGCGTGGAGGACGACCTGCGCGAGATCGACTTCGGCGACTGGGAGGGCCTGACGCCCGCGGAGGTGGACCGCCGCTGGCCGGGCGCCCAGGACGCCTGGCGGCAGCGCAGCACCGAGCCCGTCCCCGGCGGCGAGTCCCTGGAGCAGGTCGGTGACCGGGTGGCGCGGGTGCGCGAGCGCCTGGCCGCCGAGCACCCCGGCGGGCGGGTCCTCCTGGTCAGCCACATGTACCCCGTCAAGCTCACCGTGGTGGACGCGCTGGGGGTGCCGCGGGTGGTGATGCACCGGGCGCACGTGGACCCCACGGGCCTCAGCGAGGTTCGCGCCCTGCCCGCCGGGGATCCGCGCGGGCCGTGGACGCTGCTGCGGCACAACGACTCCGCGCACCTGCGCACCGGCCCGGCCTGAACCCCGCCGGGTCCCGGCTCAGGTGGCGGACGCGGGTGCGGGCACGCCGGTGGGCGCCGGTCGCCGGCGCTCCCGGCGCGCGAGCCCCGAGCGCAGCCGCGCCAGCGCCGGACCGGGGTCGCGCAGCGACGCCACGCTGTGCCGGGCCCCCGGTGCGGCACCCACGGTGGCGGCGAGGTCGCGCACGAGGCCGCCGCGGCGCTCGGTGAGGGCCCGGCGCACGTCGGCGCTGCCCCACTGGTAGCGCACGCCCGGCCGCGCCCGCACGGGGCGCGGCGCGCGGCCCAGGGCGATCTGCCCCCACGCGGCCGGCAGGTTCGCCCCGGCGGCCACCGCCAGCGACAGCGACCCGTAGAAGCGGGCGTTGAGGTCGATGAGCCGCGCAGTGCCGTCGGGGGCCTGCACGTACTGCAGTTCCGCCAGGCCGAGGAACTCCAGGGACTCCAGCAGCGCCTGCGCGCGCGCCGCGAGCTCCTCGTCCACGTCCACGGTGACGGCGCGGGCGCTGGCTCCGGCACCGGGCGGCCAGATGCGCTCGGCGCGCTGCTGGGACTCGGCGACCACCCCGCCCGGGCCGCGCACGACCGCGTACGCGACGAGGGTCCCGGGGTGCAGGACCTGCACCTCGACGTCCGCGCCGAGGGCGCGCACCTGCGCCACGCGGCGGGCGACGGCGGTGCGCCCGGTCACGACGGTCGTGTCGATGCGCGGCGGCGACCCCGGCAGGTCCGGGCGGGCGTGCCGGTCCGCCTTGACGATGCAGGCGGTGCGCTCGTCGGGCACGTCGGCGGGGTCGAGGACGTCCGGCACGGCGATGCCCACGGCCGACGCGGCCCGCGCGAGCTCCGACTTGTCCATCGCCCGCAGCAGCTGATCGTGCGGGCCGTGCGGGACGACCGCGCCCACCGCGTCGCGCGCCGCGGACAGGGCGGTGACCTCGGCCTCGCCGGCGCCGAAGACGACGTCGTAGCCGCCCTCGCGCACCGCCCGGGCCACGGAGCCGGTGAACCCGTCCGCGGGGTGCAGCGGCTCCGTGCGGTGGTGCGCGGACCGGGCGCGGGAGCGGACCGCCAGGCCGTCGCGGGGACCGGTGGGCGTGGCGACGCCCACCGTCCAGCCGGCGTCGTGCAGCGCGCGCGCCGCGGCCAGCGCCCCCCGGCTCCAGCCCTGTTCCACGATGAGCGCTCGCACCCGTCCCGCTCCTCCCACCGGTGTCCGGCCGCCCTCGCCGCGGCCCCCGGACCAGCATGTCGGCCGGGGAGCCGCACGGCGATCCGGCGGTCACGGTGGGTGGGGTGCTCGCGGAGGGCGGGGCGTGGTGGTCAGGCCCTGCCGGCGGCGGAACGGGCGGTGTCGTACGGGGCGAGGAACCCGCACATGCCCAGGGTGGTCGGTTCCGGCCGCGCGAGGCGGGTGGCGGTCCCGGTGGCGAGGTGCGAGGCGTCACCGCGCTCGAGGGCGTCGATCTGCTCGCCGGTGCGCCGTGCGACCGCGGCCGCGCCCCGTTCCCAGCGCGCGCGGAACTCGCCGGTGCGGGGACGGACGATGGCGGCGGCGGCGGTGTGGAACTCCGTCAGCGCGGAGGTGTCGCCGTCGCGGGTGCGGCGCAGGATCTCCGTGAACCCCTGCACGGCGAGGTCGCGGCGGGCCCGTGCGCGCTCGGGGGAGGGGCTGCCGTCGGGGCCGAGGATCGAGGCCGCCCGACGGTAGGTCTCCGCGTCGCGCAGGTGCTCGGGCGGGAACGTCATCACGGCGTCGCCGGCCTCGGGCAGTCCCGAGTTCTGCATGACGACGACGACCTTGAGGTCCTCCACGTCCACGGCCCGGTGGATCGTCCCGGGGGTGAACCAGACGACGTCCCCGGCACCGAGCGGGTGCTCGGCGTACCCGGAGGCGGTGAGGGTGTGCAGTTCCCCGCGGCCGCTCACCACGACGTAGCACTCCGAGCAGGTGGTGTGCAGGTGGGGCGAACCTCCGTGCAGGTCGTCGGCCGTCTCCCACGGGTACACGTTCAGCTCCGACAGGCCGACCGCCCCGGGGAACTCGGGGACCTCACCGGTGGGGGTCACGGGGTCGCGTCCAGCGCGTTCGCCGCGGCGACCTCCTCGATCTCCTCCCGGCCCCAGATCCGGTCGCCGACGACGACGCGGTGCCGCAGCCGCAGCGACTCGCCGTCGGCGAGGACGACCTCGTCGTGGAACGCGAAGGACGGGGCGATGGCCGGGAAGGGGGTGTGCCGCACGAACCACGTCAGCGGCACCGCGGGGTTCGAGGTGGTCGACGCCGAGCCGGCGAGCACGAGCAGCGTGCCGCCGCCGTCGACCTCGTCGTGCGGGGAGGAGTACGCCAGCCAGGCGCTGGAGGTGCCCATGGCGTCCTCGCCCTCGCGGTCCGGGGTGGTGATCGTCCCGCCGGTCCAGCCGCGCGGGCCGCGCCAGAAGTACCCGGTGTACCCGGCGGAGGGGCGCCCGTGGGTGGTGGGGCTGCCGAGCTCCAGCGGCTCACCGCGCGTGCAGGTGATCTCCGTGTCGAAGTCCAGGGTCCACGTCCCCCGGGCGGGGTCGACCGAGCCGAAGCGGTGGGACCGCACCTCGCGCGCCCACTCCTGCCCGCCGGAGCTGATCCACGTCAGCCGTTCGACGAGCTCGACGGTGCCGCCGGAGCTGCGGGCGGTGTCGAAACCGTCGTGCCGCATCTGCCCGACGTTGTCCTTCGGGACGTACCCCTCGCCGTGGACGTAGGTGCCGCCCCCCCAGAAGTTCTGCCCCGACACGTGCGAGGCGGTCATCTGCAGGCCCTTGTGCCAGCGGTGGTCGTGCGGGCGGTACGCGGTGACGACCGCGCCGTCGAGGGTGCGCAGCGGGTGCAGGTACGGCTTGCGCGACTCCTTCGCGGGGAAGTCGCCGTCGTGGACGTAGGTGGCGATGTCCACGTCGCCGGCGCGCACGACGGTGCGCCCGGGCGTCGTGGCGTCGAGCGCGAGCGCCGTCTCCGTCGCCGTGCTGGTGGTGGTGCTCATCGGGGTGCGGGTCCTCTCGCGGGTGGTGTCTCAGCGGGCGGTGGGGATCCGGGCCCACGGGGCGCCGGTGCCGTCCATGCGCGACGCGAACGGGTCCCCGGCGTCGATCTCGCCGCGGCGCACCGGGGCGCCGCCGGTGAAGGCCGACCGGTAGATCGCGGCGACGAGCTCCAGGGTGTCGCGCGCGTCCGCCAGCGGCACCGGCGGCAGCTCGCCGCGGTCCAGGGCGTCGAGCACCGCGCGGAACTGGGCCTCGTGGCCGCTCGGCACGCCCTGCGGTTCGCGCGCCCACGCGGCGGCTGCGGCCCCCTCGTGGCCGGGGGCGGCGGTGACGGTGAAGTCGTCGTCGTCGTAGCCGTACAGGTGGTGCAGCTCCACGGTGGCCAGTTCGAGGTCGAAGCGCAGGATCGTCGTCTCGCGCGGGGAGACCACCGAGTTCACCACGCTCGCCAGCGCGCCGGAGGCGAACCGCACGGTGGCGACGGAGACCTCCTCGGTCCGCGTGGGCCGCGCACCCTGCGAGGCCATCGCGCTGACCTCCTCCCACGGCCCGAGCACCGACAGCAGCACGTCCATCTGGTGGATGCCGTGGCCCATCGTCGGCCCGCCGCCCTCGACCTCGAAGGTGCCGCGCCAGGGCACGAGGAAGTACTCGTCGGGGCGGTACCACTGGGTGAGGCAGGTGGCGACGAGCGGGCGGCCCAGGGTGCCGTCGTCGACGATCGAGGCGAGCCGCTGCACGCCGGAGCCGAAGCGGTGCTGGGAGACCACCGCCACCGAACCGGCCGAGGCCGCCTCGGCGGCGGTGAGCCGGTCGGTCTCGGCGAGGGAGAGGGCGATGGGCTTCTCCACGACGACGCTCGCCCCGGCGGCCAGCGCCTGCTCGGCCACGGGGACGTGCGCGCTCGGCGGCGTGCAGACGTGCACGAGGTCGACGCGGGTGTCCGCCAGGACGTCGGCCAGGTCCGTGGCCGCGCGCGGCACGCCCCACTGCTCGGCGAACGCCTGCGCCCGCCCGGCGTCCACGTCGACGGCGGCCGCGATGCGGACCCGGTCGCCGAGCGCGGTCAGGGCACGGGCGTGGGCGGCGGCGATGCCGCCGGTGCCGACGACGACGACGGTGCGGGGGGACGGGGTGCTCGTCACGGGGACTGCCTCCTGGCGGGGTGGGGGAGCGGTGCGGGCGGGGCCGCGGCCCGGGCCGCGTGGCCCGGGCCGCGGGTCCTCAGGCCGAGGTCACGTTGTTCTGCAGTTCCGCGACCAGCGCCTCGGCGGCCGCCTGCGGAGTCTGCCGGCCGAACAGCACCTCGGAACCGTAGCGGGTGACGAGGTCCTGGACGGTGCTGGCGCCGGGGGGTGCGGCCGGCGGCGCCGGGACGACGACGTCCTCGAGGGATTCCACGTACTCCACGGACTGGGCGTCGGACGGCTGCAGCAGCGGGCCGATCAGCTCGCGGCGCTCGGGGTCGCTGGGGATCCCGCGCTCGGTGAGCAGGATCTCGGCCGCCTCCGGGGAGTTGGTGAGCCAGTCCACCAGGCGCGCCGCGGCTTCGGGGTGCTGGGTGCGCGAGGAGATGGACCAGAACATGGACGCCTTGTAGAAGGTGCCCGGCGAGCCGCCCGGTTCTTGCAGGGGCGGGCGCAGCAGCACCATCTCCTGACCGGCGGCCGAGGACAGCGCGGTGACCTGGTTGGCCCACCACACGGCCATCGCGGCCGTGCCGGTGGCGGTCCCGGACTGGCTGAGCCCGCCGGCCTGCCGCTCGACGGCCAGGGTGGCGGGGGCGGCCGCCCCGGCCTGGACGGTGCCGAGGTTGTACTCCCACCAGGACGCGACGTGGGCGGGGTCGAGGGTGACCTCGGTGCCGTCGCCGTAGAACTCCCCACCGAGCTGGGAGACCCACAGCTGCAGGCTGGCCTCGTCCAGGCCCATCGTCTGCCACCCGTGGACGTCCGGCTGCCCGCTCTGCGAGATGCGCAGGGCGATGTCCGCCGCCTCCTGCCACGTCCACGTCGTGTCGTCGGGCAGCGGCACGCCGGCCGCCTCGAACAGCGCCGGGTTGGCGACGACGACGTGCGCGTTGACGCCCACGGGGACGGCGAAGAGGCCGTCCGCGGTGCGGCCCGTGTCGAGGGTGTCGGACGGGATGCTGCCGGTGTCGATCTCGGTGTCCACCAGGTCGAGCAGCGCGCCGCGGTCGGCGTAGGAGCGCAGCTGCAGGACGTCCATCTGGATGACGTCCGGGGCGTCGTTGGCCGCGACGGTCGTGGCGAGGCGGTCCCAGTAACCGGACCACTCGGTGAACTCGCCCTTGACGGTGACGTCGGTGTTCTCCGCCTCGAAGGCCTTGATGGCGCGGTCGGTGAGCTGGTGGCGGGTGTCGGAGCCCCACCACGTGAAGCGCAGGGAGGCGTTCCCCTCGGTGGCGCCGGAACCACCGCCACCGCAGGCGGCCAGGCCGGTGGCGGCCGCGGTGCCGGCCAGGCCGGCGGCGAAGGCCCGGCGGGTGAGGGGGCGGTGGCTGCGGGCCGATGCGGCCGGCGTCGTCGACGGGTTCATCGGTTCTCCTCTCGGTGCGTGGGGGGTGTGGGGTGCGGTCCTCGTGGGGCCGGGTCAGGCGGACTCGATCTGGTTCGTCAGGTCGTCGACGAAGGCCTGCGCGGCCGCGTCGGGCGTCTGGCGGCCGAAGAGCACGTCGGAGCCGATGCGGGTCATGATCTCCCCGGAGGACGACCCGCCGACCGGGGGGATGGGTGGGGCCGGGTTGACGACGTCCTCGATGGAGTTCACGTACTCCAGCGCCATCCGGTCGGTCTCCGCGAGCTTGTCGACGATGCGCTCGCGGAAGGCGGGGTTGGCCGGGATGCCGCGCTCGGTGAGCATGAGGTCGGCGACGGCGTCGGCGGTGGACAGGTGGTTGATGAACCGCACGGCGGCCTCGGGGTGCTCCGTGCGCGAGGACACCGCCCAGTACATGGAGGCCTTGTAGTACAACCCCGGGTCGCCGCCCGGGGACTGCGCCGGCGGGCGCAGCAGGAGCAGCCGCTGTCCCGACGCGTTCGTCAGGGCGGTGAGCTGAGTGGACCACCAGGGGGCGAAGGCCACGGTGTTGGTGGCGGTGCCGGACTGGTCCAGGGCGGAGGAGGTGGGGTTGCGCTCGATGGTGAGGGTGACGGGGGTGCCGGCGCCCGACTCGGCCAGCCCCAGGTGGTACTCCCAGAACGAGGCGAGGGTGTCCGGGTTGAGGCCCACGCCGCCCTCGTCGGTGAACAGGGTCTCGCCGAGCTGCATCGCCCAGTTCTCCATGGGCGGGCCCTGCACGCCCTCGGTCTGGATGCCGTACACGTCCGGCAGCCCGGCGTCGGACACGGCCTTGCCGATGCGGGCGTACTCCTCCCACGTCCACGTGGTGTCGTCCGGCACCGGCACGCCGGCGGCCTCGAGGATCTGGGCGTTCGCCACGATGGCGTGGGGCACGACCCCCTGGACGATCGCGTACAGGCCGCCGTCGGACTCGCCGAGGGCGAGGTCGTCGTCGGAGATGGCGCCGGTGTCGAGGCCGTCCTCCTTCGACAGGTCCAGCAGCGCACCGCGGTCGGCGTAGGACTTCAGGTAGGCCGCGTCCATCTGGATGATGTCGGGGGAGTCGTTGGCGGCGGTCGAGGTGGCCAGGCGGTCCCAGTAGCCGGACCACTCGGTGAACTCGCCCTCGACGAAGATGTCGGGGTTCTCCTCGTTGAACTGCTTGATGATCTCCTGCGTGTACTCGTGGCGGGCGTCCGAACCCCACCAGGTGAAGCGCAGCCGGGCGGGCCCGGAGTCGTCGCCGCCGGAGCCGCCGCCGCAGGCGGTGAGCCCGGTCGCGGCGGCTGCCCCGAGGGCGCCGAGCCCGACGGTGCGGCGCGAGGGGGCGGAAGCGGGGCGGGGGGTCTGGGTCACTGTGTCTCCCACTGTCGTCGTCGACCGGTGGTGCTGCGCCCGGGCCTCGGCCGGGGCCGGGGCCCAGCGGTGGTGGTGATCGTAGGTGCGCGAGGGGGCGCGCCGGGGCCGGTCAGGCCGACTCGACGGAGTTCGTCAGCTCCTCCACCATCGCCCGGGCCGCGGCCGCCGGTTGCTGCTGGCCGAAGAGGACCTCGGAACCGTAGCGGCGCACGATCTCCTCGATGGTGGAGGCGCCCGCGGGTGCCGACGGCGGGGTGTCCTCGACGACGTCGGCGAGGGAGTCGGTGTAGTCGATCGCCAGGCGGTCCGTCTCGGAGAGCTTGGGGCTGATGTACTCGCGGATCTGCGTGTTGGCGGGGATGCCGCGCTCGGTGAGCATGAGGTCGGCGACCGCCTCGGAGTTCACCAGGTGGTCCAGGAACGTGGCGACGGCCTCGGGGTGCTCGGTGCGCGCCGAGGCGGACCAGAACATCGATGGCTTGTAGTAGACGCCGGGCTCGCCGCCGGGGGACTGGGTGGGCGGGCGCAGCAGTGTCAGCGGCTGGCCGCTGGCGCCGGCCAGCGCGGTGATCTGGGTGGCCCAGTACTGCTGCATCGCGGTGGTGTTGGTGGCGATGCCGCTCTGGTCGAGAGCGGCCACGGCCCGCTCCATCGCCAGGGTCACCGGACCGGCGGCTCCGGACTCGATGAGCCCGAGGTTGTACTCGTACCAGTCGGTGACCATGGCCGGGTCGAGGGTGACGTTGCCCTCGTCGTCGTAGAAGGCCCCGCCGAGCTGCTTCACCCACAGCTGCAGGCCGGCCTCGTCGATGCCGCCGTTGGCGACGCCGTAGGTGCCGTCGGGGGTGCCGGCGCTGATCGCCGCGCCGAGGGCCTCGTAGTCGCCCCACGTCCACGTCGTGTCGTCGGGCATCTGCTGCCCGGCCGCCTGCACGAGGGCGGGGTTGGTCATGATGCCCAGCGGGACGACGCCGGAGACCAGGCCGAACAGGCCGTCGCCGGTCTCGCCGGTGTCCAGCGCGGTGGAGTCGATCGCGGAGGTGTCCAGGCCGTCGAGCTGCGAGAGGTCCAGCAGGGCCCCGCGGTCGGCGTAGGAGCGCAGGTAGATGGCGTCCATCTGGATGATGTCGGGCGCGTCGTTCGCAGCCACGTTGGTCGCCAGGCGGTCCCAGTAGCCGGACCACTCGGTGAACTCGCCCTCGACGTGGATGTCGGGGTGCTCCTCGTTGAAGGCGTCGATGATCTGCTGGGTGTACTGGTGGCGGGCGTCGGAGCCCCACCAGGTGAAGCGCAGGTTCACCGGTCCCTCGCTGCTGGCCGACCCGCCCCCGCACGCGGCCAGTCCCGCGGTGGCGGCGGCGCCTGCGGCGAGACCGCCGAAGGCCCGGCGGGAGACGGGGCGGTGGCGCGGGGTGGGGGTGGGCACGGGGACCGTCCTTCCGCCGGGCGTCCGTGCCCGGCAACGTTCGAGGGTGCGTCGAGCTGGAGGGCGGGCTACTTGCCGCCGGTCGTGGCGATGCCCTTGATGAGGAAGCGCTGGCCGAAGAGGAAGGCCAGGAAGATGGGCACCAGGGACACCACGCTCATGGCGAACAGCGAGCCCCAGGAGGACTCGGAGGTCGCGTCGATGAACGAGCTCAGGGCGACCGGCACGGTGTACATGTCCGGGTCGGTGAGGAAGATCAGCTGGCTGAAGAAGTCGTTCCAGGTCCAGATGAAGGTGAAGATCGCGGTGGTGGCCAGGGCGGGCACCATGAGCGGCAGGATGATCCGGCCGAAGATGCGGAAGTGCCCGCAGCCGTCGATGCGCGCGGCCTCGTCGAGCTCGCGCGGGATGCCGCGGATGAACTGGACCATGAGGAAGATGAAGAACGCGTCGGTCGCCAGCACCTTGGGCACGATCATCGGCAGGAAGGTGTTCAGCCAGTCCAGCTGCGAGTACAGGATGTACTGCGGGACGATCACGACGTGGATCGGCAGCATGATCGTCATGAGCATCACGGCGAACAGCGCCTTCTTCGCCCGGAACTCCATGCGGGCGAAGGCGTAGGCGGCCAGCGAGCAGGAGACGAGGTTCCCCAGGATGCAGCCGATCGCGATGATCGCCGAGTTGAGCATGTAGTGCCCGAACGGGGACGTCAGGGCGTCCCAGCCGCTGGAGTAGTTCTGCGGCTGCGGGTCGGAGACCCACAGGCCGGGCGCCTGGAAGATCTGGTCCTGCGAGCGCAGGGAGCCGGCGATCATCCACAGCACCGGGTAGAGCATGACGAAGGCGGCCAGGATCAGGGTGGCGTGCTTCAGCCCGGACCGGAGCCGGCTCGGCCACGGCGCCTCGTCCCGGTGCGGGGGCCGGGACGGCGCGGGTGCTGCGGCGGTGCCGCGGCGGGTGGGCGAGATGTCAGTCGTCATAGAACACCCACAGCTTCGAGGCGTAGAAGTTGATGGCGGTGAAGATCGCGATGATGATGAGCAGCATCCAGGCGAGGGCGGAGGCGTAGCCCATGTCGAAGTTCTTGAAGCCGCTCTGGTACAGGTACAGCGTGTAGAACATCGTCGAGTCGCTGGGGCCGCCGGTGCCGCCGGAGACGACGAACGCCTGCGTGAACGACTGAAACGCGTGGATCAGCTGCAGCACCAGGTTGAAGAAGATGATGGGCGTCAGCAGCGGCAGGGTGATGGAGCGGAACTGCCGCCACCGGCCGGCGCCCTCGGTCGAGGCGGCCTCGTAGTACATGCGCGGGATCTGCCGCAGGCCCGCGAGGAAGATGACCATCGGGGCGCCGAACGTCCACACGTTCAGGATGATGATGGTGCCCAGCGCGGTGGAGGGGTCCGAGATCCAGCCGCGGCCGTCGACGCCGACGAGCGCCAGGAGCTGGTTGATGAGGCCCTGGGTGCCGAAGATCTGCCGCCACAGGACCGCGATGGCGACCGAGGAGCCCAGCAGCGAGGGCAGGTAGTAGATCGAGCGGTAGATGGCCAGGCCGCGCAGGCCCCGGTCGAGGAAGACCGCCAGCGCCAGCGCCAGCGCCAGCTGCAGCGGCACGGAGACGAAGACGTAGAGGAACGTGACCTTCAGCGAGTTGTGCAGCCGGTCGTCGCTCAACATCTGCTGGAAGTTCTCCAGACCGATCCACTCGGGGGTCTGGATGAGGTTGTAGTCGGTGAACGACAGGTACAGCGAGGCGGCCATCGGGCCGACCGTGATGAGGAACAGCCCCGCGAACCACGGCAGCAGGAACAGGTAGGCGATCTTCGTGTCGCGCTTGCCGGTGCCCTGCTGCCCGCCCTTGAGCGTGCGGAGCTCACCGAGCGCGCTCACCGCGGCGCTCCCGCGGCGCCTCGTGCCGGGACGTGCTCCATGGCCCCTCCAGTCATCATCGACCGAACTCTTCGGGAAACGCTTACCGTCGGACCCTAGCAAGCGGGTGCCCGTGGCGGAAGTGGTTCGGCGGACCCGCGCGCCGGGAGGTGACCGCCCGGGGGCCCGCTGCGCGGGTGGCCCGGCGCCCCGGGCGGGTGGCAGGGTGCAGGGGTGCCGACCCGAGACGAGCTGCCGCCCCTGGACGACCTGCGCGAAGCGGGTGAGCACGCGCTGCGCGAACTGCGGGCGCCGCTGGAGGAGTGGCTGCGCCACCGCGCCGTCATCGACGACGAGGTCGGTGCCGACGGGGTCGTCGATGCGCTCGCGACCTCGCTCGGCGGGCTGCTGACCTCGCGGCCGGGGGTGCGCGAACCCGTCGTCACCCGCTTCGCGCCGGAGGAGGTCGAGGTCCTGACCGCCCGGGTGCTGCCGGCCCTGGCCCGGCAGAGCGGCTCGCCCGAGCCGGAGGAGGTGGAGCTGGACCTGCGGGCGGTCTGGTACCAGTTCCTGGGGTTCCTGGGCGAGACCGGCCGCTGGAGCGGCACGGCGGGGCACCTGGAGACCTGCCTGGCCATCCTCGGGCCCGCCGAGACGGACGTGCTGGAGCTGCTCACCGCCGCGGCCGAGGAGGTCGGCCCCGAGGAGGAGGACGCCGCCGTCCTCGCCTCCTTCCCGGTGCGGGTCGCCTCCGCGGTCCTCGAGCACGTCGGGGAGGGCCTCGAGGTGCCGGACGACGAGGAGCTGTCCGCCGCCGACGTGGCGGCGCTCCTGACCGCCCTGGGCCGTCCAGGCCAGGAGGTCGGCCTGGAGGACGTCCCCTGGCTGCGGCAGGTGGTGCTCGCGATGATCGACCTCGACCTGCTCGACGGCGAGGACGAGACGTCCCTGACCCCGGGCGGTGAGGCGGCCGGGTGGCTGGACGCGGAACCCGCCGCGCGCGAGCTGCGCCGCGACCTGGTGGGCCGCTTCCTCCTCGACGACCCCGCCACCCTGGACGGCGGCTTCTCCGTCGCCGAGGCCGTACTCCCCACGGTCCTGGCGGCCGCCGTGGTGGGGGAGCCGTTCGACGAGGACGCCCTGGACGAGCTCGTGGAGGAGTCCGCGGACCTGGGCCCGGCCTCCGCCGCGGCGCTGGAGGAGGTGCGCGAGCGGATCGCCGACCTCGCCGCGGCAGGGCTCGTCAGCGCCACCGCGCCGTGGACGGTGGCGCGCGGGTTCTGGCCGGCGGTCGCAGCGGGCATCGCCGCCGGTGACGACGAGCCGGGCGGGCTGTTCGGCGACGAGGGCGAGCCGCTCTGGTTCGACTCGGTCGCCGACACGCTCGGCCTCGGGGACGCGCAGAAGCAGCAGATCCGCGACATCCTCGGCGGCCGCTGAGGCGGGCCGCGCAGGCCCGGTCCCCGCCCCGCCCACCGGCTGTCCCGTCGCACCCGGAGCACCACCGGCAGCGATCGGGTCGTGACAGTGGGCTCCCGCGTTGGTACAACTGGCGCGTCGCACCCGGTCCCCGGGGCCGCGGCGCGCAGCGTCCGCCACCGCGTCCACCGGAGGGACCATGGCCTCGACCGTCGACGGCACCCAGCACACCGGCCTCGTGCCGCAGTTCTCGACCGCGAAGAACGGGTACGCGGCGGCGGAGGTCGACGACTTCGTCAGCTACGCCCAGGAGATGGTCTGGGACCTGGCCCGGCGCCTGGAGAGCAGCGAGCAGGCGCGGCAACTGGCCGAGTCGCGCGCGGGTGCGCCCGGCACCCCGGACGTCCCGCAGCAGGCCGCCCGGCTGCTGGAGCTCGCGCAGCGCAGCGCCGACACGGCGCTCGCCGAGGCGCGGCAGCAGGCCGCGACGATCGTCGCCGAGGCGGAGGAACGGGCCCTCGCCACCGAGGAGCGGGCCCGTGAGGCGGCCCTGGCCCTGCACGTGGAGAGCCGCCGCCGGCAGGAGGAGGCCGAGCGGGCCGTCGCCGAGATCGAGCGCACCCGCACCGACGCGCGCGAGCAGGCCCGCGAGCTCGCCGGCCGGCTGCTGGCGCTCGCCGAGGGGCGCCCCGCCGCCCCGGCGGACGGCTCCACCGTCATCGACCTGACCGGGGCGGAACCCGCCACCGCGGTCGACGCGGACGGCTCGGCCGGCGGCGCCCGGCCCGCGCCGGCCGCGGGCTGAGCCCGGTCGGGGAGGCGACGACCGTGGACGTCGCAGCCATGCGGGCCAGTTTCGCCAAGGCGGCCGCCGCGGGTGACGAGGCGCCGTTGTTCTTCTACTCGCACCTGTTCCTGCGGCACCCCGAGACGCGGCCGATGTTCCCCGTGTCGATGGTGCACCAGCGCGACAAGCTGTTCAGCGCCCTCGGCCAGGTGGTCGCGCTCGTCGACGACCTCGACTCCCTGGTGCCGGTCCTGCAGGGCCTGGGGCGCGACCACCGCAAGTTCGGGACCCTCGCCGCCCACTACCCGGCCGTCGGCGCCAGCCTGCTGGCGACGCTGCGGCACTTCGACGACGAGTGGGACGAGGACCTCGAGCGCGACTGGACCGCCGCCTACGGGCTCGTTTCGCAGGTGATGGTGGAGGCCGCGGACGCCGTGGCCGACCAGCCCGCGTGGTGGGACGCGAAGGTCGTCGGCCACGAGCGCCGGTCCGTCGACGTGAGCGTGCTGCGCGTGCAGCCGCACGCACCCCTGCCCGTGCGCGCCGGCCAGGCGATCTCGGTGGAGACGGAGCTGCGCCCGCGCCTGTGGCGGTACTACTGCCCGGCGGGCGTCCACGGCCCCGACGGGGCGCTGGAGCTGCACGTGCAGGCCCACGCCGGCGGCCCGGTGAGCTCGGCGCTGGCCCTCCACGCCGGTGTGGGCGACGTCCTGCGCCTGGGCCCGGCGGTGGGCGAGCCGGCCCTGCCGCCGGAGTCCGACCGCGACCTGCTCGTGGTGGCGGCGGGCACGGGGCTCGCGCCGGCGAAGGCGCTGATCGCCGAGGTCGCCGCCGGGGCCTCCGGCCGCCGGGTCCACCTGTTCGCCGGAGCCGGCGACGACGCGGGGCTGTACGACCTCCCTGCCCTGCGCCGGCTGGAGTCCGAGCACCCCTGGCTGACCGTGACGCCCGTCGTCTCCGACGACCCCCGGTCCGCCCACCTGCACGGCGACCTGCCGGAGGTGGTGCTGCAGCACGGCCCGTGGAACGCGCGCGACGCCCACGTGGCGGGGGACCGCCGCGACGTCGAGCGCACGGTGCAACTGCTGACCGCGCAGGGCCTGCCGCGTGAGCGCGTGCGCGCGCAGGTGTTCGCCCCGAGCCGTTCGGGGCCCGACGTCGGAGGGAAGGTGTCGCGGTGAGCGACGAGGGAACCCCGCGGAGCACGTCGGAGGACGTGGCGCTGGACGTGGCGCAGGAGGTGACGGGGGACGCCCGCTTCGGCGTCGCCCCGCTCCTGCAGCGCGGCTACGACCGCGCGGAGGTGGACGCCTTCCTCGCCCGCGTGCGCAGCGAGGTGGGGCGGCTGGCCGCCGAGAGGACCGCTCTGCGCGAAGAGGTCCAGACCCTCCGCCGGAACCTGCAGGCGGCGGGCGAGGCCGGCGCGCCGGTCGATCCCACGGACCACGCGGTGGGGATCCTCTCGGCTGCCCAGCAGACCGCCGACCAGTACGTCGCCGACGCGGAGAGCTTCAGCAGGATGCTCGCCACCCAGGCGCGCGAGCAGTACGAGAACCTCCTGCAGCAGGCCCGCGACGAGGCCGACGAGATCGTGCGGCGCGCCGCCCGCCCCGGTGCCGAGCCGAGCGCGCCGGTCGCACCGGCCGGGACCACCACCCCCGCGGACGGGCTGACGCCGGAGCAGGTGCACGAGCAGGTCGTCTACCTGCAGGCGTTCGGCCGCGCCTGCCGCGCGCAGCTGCGCTCCTACCTGGAGGGCCTGCTGGAGGACGTCGAGGCGCAGTGGGGGCGTGCGGACCCCGCGGCCCTGCCCGAGGGGGTTCCCGCGTCCCGGTCCGAGGGGTCCGCCGGTACGCCCCTGGACACGCCGCCGGGTGGCACGGGCACCGCGAACGGGCGCCCGGCCGTCGTCGACCTCACCGGCGACGGGGTCGCGCCGGCCCGCGGCTGAGGCCGGGGCCGGCCGGAGCCCCGCTGCCCGGTGCGGGCCCCGGGGCACCGGGTTCAGGGCTCTCCGGACCCGCGGACCGATCGGGAGCGGGAGCACGAAGGTCGGGTGCTCGGTCTCGGGGCACGCGGTGGACCACTCCTCCGCCCGCGCGGCCGGGGTGCGCACGACGCTGTAGCGGCGCAGGGACGACGGGGAGCCCCGGCCCGTCGCGGTGGGGGAGCCGTTCCCCTCGTCGGGGGGCTCCTCCAGTCGTGCGGCACCGGTGGTGCGTGCCGGGCCGGCGACGTCGCCGGCCCGGTGGGGATCCCCCGGTGGGTCAGCGTGTGCGGGCCCGCTCCGGTGCGCGCAACGGGGCGCGTTGCGCGCTGTGGTGGTTCCGGGGGGAGCGCCGCAGCCAGTAGCCGGCCACGATCGCGGCTCCGCTCGGCGTGGCCAGCACGATGCCGGTTCGCGCCTGCGGGTACGCGAACAGCAGCCGCGACAGGCAGATCGCACCACCCAGGCCCAGCAGGGCGGCGAGGGTCTTTCGCAGCACGGTCTCGTTCCCTTCCCCGGTGCAGCTGCGGTCGTCCTCGACGCAGCCGGGACGGTGCCCGCAGGCCCGTTCCCGCGGTCGTGCTCGCCGCGGCGGTGGCGCTGCGTCCACGCGCGCCCTGACGGTGGTCCGCGGGTGCGCGATCTCGTCCACCGTAGGCGTCTTCGCGGCAGCCGTCACGGTGGAGCGGGGGTGGGCCGGTGCCTGCGTGGCGCGGCCCCAGCGGCCGTGCCGGTGTGCAGCGCTCCGGCTGGCCGTCCGGGCACTGGTCCACCAGCGGCTCGGAGCAGGACCGCGCCACTGCCTGGCAGGACTGGGACGAGTGCGGGGACCGTGAGGTGGGGGAGGGCGCTGCGGTTGACGGACTGCGCTGGTGCGCTGCGCAGGAGTTCGTCTGGTCGACCTCGGCCCGGTCCGGGGCGGCGAGGCGAGCGAGCGCCGCCCCGCGGTCGTGGTCGGCAGCGAACGGGCCGAGGCGGCTGCAGAACGCCTGGGGCGGAGCGTGGTCACCGTGGTTGCGGTGAGCGGTGAGCGGTGAGCGGTGAGCGGTGAGCGGTGACACGGCCGGGGTGTTCCCCTTCCAGGTGCCGCTCGGCGCTCGGGTCGCCGGTCCGCACGTCGATCGCGGGGTCCGGTCCGAGCAGGTCCGTGCCGTCTCGGTGGATCGTGCGGGACCGGTGCTGGGGCGGTTGCCGTCGAAGGCGTTGGACGCCCTCGACGGCGCCTCGCGGCTGCACCTGGCCCTGTGGGGGCGACGGCGGGAGCGGCCCCCACGGCGTCACGACCGAGCGGACGGTGTGCTGTGGTCGTCCACCCGGTGTCTCAGGCGCCTTCGCGGGGTGCCCCTGCTCGGGCTGCTTCCATCGCCCAGTCGGGAACGGCGGAGGTGAAGGCGACCGTGGCCCAGTAGTCCTGCTGGGCCGGCGTCAGCTCACCGGTGGTTCCGGGCTCGGCGGGGGGCTTGAGGAGGACGTGGAAGGGGTCTGAGTCCACTTCGCCGCTGCGCACCACGGTGACCGGGGCATCTCCCAACGCTGCTTCGCAGGCGGGTAGCTCGTCGCGGCAGACGATGACACCTGAGCCGTCGCTCATGACGTCGAGGACGGGGTGCTCCCACCAAGTGCTGGTGAAGGCCAGGTGGATGTCGGCGGGCAGCTCGACAGGCACGGCGAAGGTACCGGGGTGGCGCTGCACCGATTCGCGCACTTGGCGGCGCCAGTCGATGAGGTCGTCGCCGGGGCGGTCCGGCCCGTCGATCGGCGGTTCGACGAACGCGGGCCGGGTGTAGGGACCTGGCTCGGGAGTGACCGTCGGGGTGGAGGGGGACGCGGCTGACTCACGTGCAGGTGCTGGCTCGCCCGTGGAGGCCTGCGAAGCCTGCGGGGCGGCGGGGCTCCGGTCAGCACAGGCGCTGGGGACCAGAGCAGCCACGAGCGCGGCGGCGAGGCCTGAGCGTGTCCGCATCCTTCGACTATGCCCCAGCGCTACCGGCGGAGGTGCTGGTTCGGGCGGCAGGTGGGCTCGGCCCCAGCTCCGGTTCGCGCACGTCGGGCTTGAGCCCGTCCTCGGGGACCGGGTCGACGTCGGAATCGGGACGCTCGGTACCCCGCGCGGTGCTGCCGAAGACGCGCACGCGGTGCACGCCGTGGGTCGCGGCGATCTCTCGACCTCGTGGCGGTGCCGGCGCAGGCGCGCTCCCGGGGGTCCGGACAGCGGGGCGGCGGGCGGTGCGTCGACGGCGAGCAACGAGGCCTCGAACAGGTGGCCGCCGGCGCGCAGCAGGTGCAGCAGCGCGGCGGCGGAGTCGATGACCGGCACGACGTCGAGAGAGCGGATCGTCGACACCTGCGAAGGGTCCTGAACGTCCTGGGATCGACGAATCCGGGCGGTCGGCGACGTCCTGGCTCGTGCCGTGGGAGTGCCTGGTTCGGACCCCGTGGCCTTCTGCGCACCCACCCGCGGGAGGCTGGGCCGGTGAGCACCGCGGACACCGCCACCTGGACCGTCACCCCAGCCACCGACGCGGACCGGGCCGAGTGGCAGCGGCTGTACCTGGCCTACGGCGAGGTCGCCGGAGAGGTCTTGAGCAGCGAGCACCTGTCCCGCGTGTGGTCCTGGATCCTCGCCCCGCAGGCCCAGACCCGCTGCCTGCTCCTGCGAGAGCACGAGCAGCAGCAGGTGGTCGGCCTGGCGCACTACCGCCTGTTCGAGCGGCCCCTGGCCGGGTCGCTCGGGTGCTGGCTGGACGACCTGTTCGTCGACCCCGGCCAGCGGGGGCGTGGCGGGGCTCGTGCGGTGCTGGAGCACCTGCGCACGATGGCCGCGGGCGAGGGGTGGAGCACGGTGCGGTGGACGACGGGACGGGCCAACGGCGCCCGGAAGCTCTACGACCGCCTCGCCGACCGCAGCCCCGTGATCACCTACGACATGGCCCCGGAGTCGTCCTCAGGCGCGCACTGAGCGCGGCACGACCGTGAAGCCGGTGGACTGGAACCCGTGACTCGAACGGTCGTCTCCGATCGGGCTTCGAGCAGTGGTGGTCGCTGCCTGGCGTGGACGGCGCGGTCGAGGGGGACGCGGCCGACGAGGGTGGGCAGGACGCCTGTAGCGACGAGGGCGACCGGACCCCAGCCGGTGCGCAGCGCGGCGATGGCGAGCAGCCCGGTGATCAGACTGATGCAGTTGAAACCAACGGCGGCGACGTAGCCCGCGGACGTGCCCTCGCCGTCGGGTGGGCGGTGCTGCCAGGCTCGGACGCTGCGGTAGCTCATGACCAGTGACAGGACGAGCAGGGCCAGGAACACCACGTCGAGGACGACGGCGTTGCGGCCCCGCCCGACCCACAGGGCGCCGGCGAGGGTGGCGCTCATCAGCACGGTTCCCACCGCGTGCGCTCCGACGAGGACGGGGCGTCGGAACGCGGCCAAGCCCGCGGCCAGGGCGACGGTGGCAGCGGCGGCGTGGATGAAGATCAGGGTCGTGTGCATCGGGTGGCCTTCCGGGGGGTGGTCAGGTGATCGACCACACGTCGCACCACGGTGATGACGGTGGGCCCGAGCCCGGTGAGCATCAACAGGTTCGCGCCGTGGAGCAGGACGGCGGTCGAAGGTGGTGGATCCGGCACGGCCACCACCGGGACGCCCTGGCTGACCGAGGTGTCGAAGGAGCGGTCCTGGTCGGGGTGGTGCCTCCAGGCGCCGGCGTGCTCAGGTTCTCGTCGTAGGTCAGCACCGCGGTGCCGCGGCGGGCGAACGCGGCCGCGACGTGGGCCGGTGACGTGCGAGAGCCCGCACCGCTGCCGGTGGCCAGGAACGCGCCGGGCACCGCCCCGGTCGTCTCGGGCCGCAGCATCACAGCCTGCCGGCGTCTCCGGCCCAGGCCGCTGACCGATGGTCGTCGTGGGCTCCTCGATCACGCGGTCGAGTAGACCGGGCGACGGCGGAGCGGGTCCAACAACTCTCCCCGTCGTTGACAACCGGTGGTTGTCGTGCGTTCGTTCGGGGGTGGACATCGACACCGGACTGCTCCGCGCGCTGGTCGTCCTCGCCGACGAGTTGCACTTCGGCCGCGCGGCCACCCGCCTGGGCCTGACCCAGCAGGCGCTGTCCAAGCGGATCAGGCGGCTGGAGACCGAACTGGGTGTGCTGCTGGTGGATCGCAACGACCGGCGCCGGATCCGCCTGACCGCGGCGGGGCAGCGTGCCCTTCCCACCGCGCGCGAGGTCCTCGCCGCTGTGGACCGTCTCGACCTCACCCGTGAACGCGCCGGACGTCTTCGCGTCGACGTGATGGGCGGCGACCTCGTCACGACGACCTGGGTGCGCCACGCCACCCGCACGCACGGCCTTCCGCTCGACATCGTGCACCGGCCGGTCGAGACGACGGCGGAGCACCTGCTGCGTCTGGGCGGCGCGGACCTCGCCTTCGGCAGGGCTGGCGCCGTCCCGTCCCCGTGGCCCACGGGGATCCGTCGCCGACTCGTGCTGCTGGAGCCTCTCGCCGTCCTCGTCCCCGAACACCACCGGTGGGCTCAGCTCGATGAGCTCCCGCTGCTCCAGCTGTCCGGGCAGCACCTGTGGTTCCCGATGGCCGCGGCGCCGCTGGAGTGGCGCGGCTACGCCGCCGAGCTGTGCGTGGTCGCCGGCATCGACCTCGACACCACGGGATCCACCTTCGGGTTCCAGCAGTGGGCTGAGGACGTCACCACCGGCGCCTCCGCGCCGTCGCTCATCGGCGAAGCCATGCGCACACCCGATCCGCGCATGCGCACCGTGCCCGTCGTCGACCCGACCCCCGTCTTCCCCTGGTCGCTGCTGTGGCGCGACGATCTGCCCGCCGACACCGTCACGAGGGTCCTCACCGGGATGGGCCTCGCCACGTCCGCCCCTCGCCCGGACCCCGGGGTCTGGATGCCCACCGCTGACCGGGCGTTCCTCGACCCGGGCTGAGCTGCGCCCAGTGACGAGCAGCGAGAGCCGAAGCGGACCGCGGGTCGACGCGGAGTCCGGTCCCAGCACCTGGTGATGGCCCCTGCTGCCGATCGCTCCCGGGGCGTGATCGTGCGCCCGTCGCGGTCTCGCGGACATCGACGTCGTGCGGGTGGCCCCGATCACCCACGTGTCG
Source organism: Kineococcus esterisolvens (assembly GCF_050871405.1). NCBI lineage: Bacteria > Bacillati > Actinomycetota > Actinomycetes > Kineosporiales > Kineosporiaceae > Kineococcus > Kineococcus esterisolvens. The sequence goes on along the minus strand of NZ_JBJLRI010000032.1, from coordinate 3,560 downwards.
CGCACGACCGTGAAGTCGGCGGCGACCCGCCGACGGCCGGGCGCGCCTTCCCCGCAGATCCGGAGAGCAGGGGTCAGGGCTCGAGGACGACCTTCCCGCGCCGGCCGTGCTCCTCGGCGGCGCGGTGAGCGTCGGCGGCCCGCTCCAGCGGGAACGTCGACGACACGCGGGTGCGCAGCCGCCCGGCGGCGACCTCGCCGACCAGCCGGGTCAGCAGCGGCAGGTCCAGTTCCACGAGCATCACCCGCTGGGTGATGCCCGCCGCGGCGGGCGCCTCGGTGACGGGACGGGTGGACAGGACGGTGCCGCCGGGAGCCACGGCGGGGAACAGGGCCTCGCCCACCGGGACGGCGTCCACGACGGAGCCGAACGTGCCGATCGAGGTGTAGTCGGTGTCCCGGCCCAGCACCACGGCCGCGCCCAGGCCGCGAACCCACTCCCCGTCGCCCGTGCCGGCCACGGCGGTGACCCGGTGCCCGGCCTGCGCGGCCAGCTGCACCGCGTACCCGCCGACCGCGCCGCTGGCCCCGGTGACGAGGACGTCCGCGCCGGGCGGCGGGGCCAGCAGGTCCAGCAGCTGCGCGGCGGTGAGGGCGTTGAGGGGGATCGTGGCCGCCTCGACGGCGCCGAGCCCGTCCGGCCGCGGCAGCACCCACGACTCCGGCACGGCGATCCGCTCGGCGTAGGCGCCCACCCGCCCGTGCTCGGCGTACCAGGGGACCATGCCGACGACGGGCCGGCCGGGGCGCAGCTGCGCACCCGGGCCCACCGAGACGACGGTGCCGGCGAAGTCCCACCCCAGCACGTACGGCGGGCGCGCGGAGTCGCCCACGGTCATGCCCTGCCGGGCCGCGAGGTCGGTGGGGTTCACCCCGGCCGCCTCGACGGCGACCACCACCTCGCCCTCGCCCGGCTGGGGCTCCGGGCGCTGCACGACCTGCAGGACGTCTGGACCACCGGGTTCGCTCACCTCGACCACGCGCACACCACGTTCCTACGCGCTCGCGGTGCCGGCCGCACCCCGGGATCAGGCGGTGGGGGAGCGGCGCGCCTCGACCGCCACCAGGCCCAGCACGACGAGCCCGGCGCCGGGCAGCGCCAGCGGCGGCAGCATCCACGCCAGCAGCACCACGAAGGCGACGGCGGCGCCGAGGAGGACGGACCCGCCCGGGTCCGCGGCAGCGTCGCGGGCAGCGGTGCGCACCAGCGAGGGCCACGCCGCGCCCGGCCGCCACGCCGCCGCGGCCCGCAGCGCGAGCACCACGACGGCCACCGCGAGCAGGCCGGTGACCGCCAGCAGCACGTCGCCGCCGGGGAGGGGACCGACGGCGAGCAGCGCGTTGAACCCCAGCAGCGCCAGCGCCGCGAGCAGGGCGAGGGAGACCCCCCACGACCCGCGCAGCGCGGCGCGCGCCGTGCGCAGCAGCACCCGCGTGCCGGAGACCTCCCCGGCCCGGTGGCGACGCAGGTGCTCGGTGCCCCCCGCCACGGCCGGCAGGGCGGTGACGAGGGGCAGGGCCAGGACACCCACGACGACGCCGGTCAGGAGCGTCTCGGCGAACAGTTCGAAGGAGTCGCGGGTGCCTCCCGCGCGGGGCCCGGCGGGACGCCGGGTCCCGGCGGGACCTGCGCTGCGCGGCACGCCGCTCAGCCCTTGAGGCCCTGGGTCGCCACGCCGTCCACGAGGAAGCGCTGGAACACCAGGAAGAAGAGCATGACCGGCATCAGCGCGAGCACCGACATGGCGATCATGGCGCCGTAGTCGGACACGCTGGTCTGGTCGACGAACAACCGCAGCGCCAGCGGCAGCGGGTACTTGTCGGGGGAGTTCAGGTACAGCAGGGGCCCGAGGAAGTCGTTCCAGCTCCAGATGAAGGCGAAGATCGACGCGGTGATGAGCGCCGGGCGCATCAGCGGCAGCATGATGCTCGCGAAGGTGCGAACGTGCCCGCAGCCGTCGATGCGCGCCGCCTCATCCAGTTCGCGCGGCACGTTGCGCATGAACTGCACCATGAGGAAGACGAAGAACGCCTCCGCAGCCAGGAACTTGCCGATGAGCAGTGGGACGTAGGTGTCGACCAGGTCCAGCTTCTGGAAGACGATGTACTGCGGGATGATCAGCACGTGGAACGGCAGGAGCAGCGTTCCGATCATGAGGGCGAACCACAGCTTGCGGCCGGCGAACTCGATGCGGGCGAAGGCGTAGGCGGTGACCGCCGACGACAGCACCGTGCCGATCACCGACAGCACGGCCAGCATCAGGGAGTTCCAGGCGAAGCTCCAGGCGGAGATGCCACCGATGCCGGCCATCGCCGTGCGGTAGTTGTCGAAGCCGGCGTTGCTGGGCAGCAGCGAGGCGTCCCCGACGATCTCGTTCGTCGGCTTCAGCGACGACACGAGCATCCACAGCACGGGGTACAACGCGACGAGGAGGATGGCGATGGAGATCGCGTGCAGCAGCACGGACCTGCCCAGCGCCCCCTTCCGGCGCTTGGCCCGGTGGGAGACCGGCCGGTCGTCGCCGGTCAGCGTGGCGGCGGTCGTGGTCGAGATCGCGGTGCTCACTTGGACTCCCCGCTGTAGTGGACCCAGGCGTTCGAGGTGCGGAACATGGCCGCGGTGATGAGGCCGATGACCAGGGCCAGCATCCACGCCATCGCCGAGGCGTACCCCATCTGGGAGTCCTGGAAGCCGCGGATGTAGAGGTACAGCGTGTAGAAGAGCGTGGACCCCGCCGGGCCGCCCTGGCCGCCGGAGATGATGAAGGCCGAGGCGAAGATCTGGAACGCGTTGATCGTCTCCAGCAGCAGGTTGAAGAAGATGACCGGCGAGAGCATCGGCACGGTGATGCTCCAGAAGCGGCGCAGCGCACCGGCTCCGTCCACCGACGCCGCCTCGTACAGCTCGCGCGGCACCTGCTTCAGTCCGGCGAGGAAGATGACCATCGGGGCGCCGAACTGCCACGTGGTCAGCAGGATCATCATCGGCATGGTCTTGGACGGGTCGCCCACCCAGCCGCCGGAGGCGAACCCCAGGCCGGTGAGACCGAGGTCGACGACGCCGCCGTCCGAGAACATCGCCTTCCACACGATCGCGATCGAGACGCTGGCGCCGATGAGCGAGGGCGCGTAGAACGCCGACCGGTAGAAGCTCTGCCCGCTCAGCGCGCTGTTGAGCAGCAGCGCCACGGCGAGCGCGGCGGCCAGCTTGATCGGTGTGCCCAGGAGCACGTAGATGAGGGTGATCTTGACCGACTGCAGGTAGCGCGGGTCGTCGAACAGGCGCTGGAAGTTCTCCAGCCCGATCCACTCGGGGGCCTGGAACAGGTTGTAGTCGGTGAACGCCAGGTACAGCGAGGCCAGCATGGGACCGGCGGTGAGGACGAAGAACCCGATCAGCCACGGTGCCAGGAAGGCGTAACCGGTGCGGGTCTCCGCCCGCCGGGGGGGGGGGGGGGGGGGGGGGGGGGGGGGGGGGGGGGGGGGGGGGGGGGGGGGGGGGGGGGGGGGGGGGGGGGGGGGGGGGGGGGGGGGGGGGGGGGGGGGGTGGTTGGTGGGGGC
>NZ_JBJLRI010000031.1:0-44953 GCF_050871405.1 Kineococcus esterisolvens | reverse complement strand
GTATAAATTTATTCTTCAGGCAGACACACCTCCCCCCGCCCCCCCCCCCCCCCCCCCCCCCCCCCCCCCCCCCCCCCCCCCCCCCCCCCCCCCCCCCCCCCGAGACTAGGAGGAGCGCCCAGCGCCCGCAGGTCCGCGGGACGGTTCAGCCGGCGGGTACGGGGTGGGGGACGAGAGCACCCGAGGGGGCGGGCGCGCCAGCCCGGACAGGAGGACGGACGTGGCCGAGCACCCGGCAGGCGTGCTGACGCGGCTGAGCGACACCGGCAGGACGGTGGCGGACCCGGCGCAGGACGTGCGCGGGCGAACCGTCCGCGACGCCGACGGATCGGACCTCGGCACCGTGGACGACCTGATCGTGGACCGCGCCGACGAGCAGGTGCGCATGCTGCGCGTCGAGCACGGCGGGATCCTCGGCATCGGGGCGGAGGTCGTCCTGGTGCCGGTGGAGGCGGTCGTCGCCATCACCGGGGAGGAGGTGCGCATCGACCAGAGCCGCCAGCGGGTGGCGGGTTCGCCACCCTACGACCCGGAGCTGACCGACCAGTCGGAGTACTACGAGGCCCTCTACGGCTACTACGGCTACGCACCGTTCTGGGCGCCGGGGTACGCCGGGCGACCGTGGCCGGCGGGCCCCGGGCCGGGACCGCTGTGACGGCTGCGCGGTTCCCGGTGACGGCGCCGTGGAACGGGTAGGGGAGCGGGCATGTGGTTCGACTCCTGGTCCGACCTGGTGCGCGTCCTGGCCGTCGGGGCCTCCGCGTACGTCACCGTCGTGCTCGTCCTGCGCTTCTCCGGCAAACGGACCCTGGCCAAGCTCAACGCCTTCGACCTGGTGGTGACGGTCGCCCTGGGGTCCACCCTGGCGACCGTCCTGCTCAGCTCGGACGTGTCGTGGTCGGAGGGGGCGGTGGCGCTCGCGCTGCTCGCGGCCCTGCAGTTCGCCGTGGCATGGACGACGAGCCGCCTGCCGCGGGGGCGCAGCGCGGTGACGGCCCGCCCGACGCTGCTGCTCTCGCACGGCGTGGTGGACGAGGCCGCCCTGCGGGACCAGCGGGTGACCCTGAGCGACCTGCGGCAGGCGGTGCGTGCCAGCGGCAGCGGGGACCTGGCGGGCGTCGCCGCCGTCGTCCTCGAGGGGGACGGGACGCTCAGCGTCGTCCCGGCCTCGAAGCTGGGGGACGGTTCGGCGCTCACCGACGTCCCCGGGGCGGGGCCGGACGACCGCCCCGGAGGGCCCTGAGGGGCGGTCCGGGGCGGTCGTCCGGCCGGGTGACCCCCGGCGCCGCTGAGGAACCCGGTCGGGGGGAGGCCCGCGGCCGGAACGGCCCGCGAGACCACGACCGGCGCTGCCGAGCGCGTCGGGGGGCGACGCCGCGCCGCGGCGCTCGGTCGCGGACCCGTTCGGTCAGGAACCCTGTCCCGGGTGCAGGAGCACCTTGGTCCAGCCCTCCTCGCGGGCGTCGAACCGCGCGTACCCCTCGGGTGCCTGGTCGAGGCTCAGCTCGTGCGAGACGATGAACGACGGGTTCGCCCGCCCGGCGATGATGAGGTCGCGCAGCTGGCGGTTGTAACGCATGACGGGTGCCTGGCCCGTGCCCATGGAGAGACCCTTGGTGAAGAAGGTGCCGTAGTCCCAGCCGATGCGGCCCTGCTGGGCGCCCTCCGTCGCCGCACCCGGGTCCTGCGGCACGTACACGCCCACGACTCCGATGCCGCCGGTGCTGCGCACCACCTTGACGAGGTTGTCCAGCACCAGTTCGGGGTGCTCGTCGCCGGAGGGGTCGTGCGCCTGGTACCCGACGGCCTCCACACCCCGGTCGGTGCCGCGACCCCGGGTCTGCTCCATGATCTGCTCGACGGGGTCGGCGGTGGAGAAGTCCACGCCGATCGCGCCGATGCTCTCCGCCAGCGCGAGACGGTCCTTCTCCTCGTCGACGACGAACACGCGCGCCGCGCCCTTGATGAGCGCGCTGTGCGCCGCCATCAGCCCCACCGGGCCGGCGCCGAACACCGCCACGTCCTCGCCGGGCACCATCCCCGACAGTTCCACGCCGTGCCAGCCGGTGGGGAACACGTCGGACAGCATCGTGAAGTCGTTCTCGTGCTCGGTGCCCTCCGGCAGTCCCAGCAGGTTGAAGTCCGCGAACGGCACCCGCAGGAACTCCGCCTGGCCGCCGTCGTAGGGGCCCATGTTGGCGTAGCCGTACGCGGCGCCGTCCACGCCTTCGGTGGGGTTCACCCGGAGGCAGAACGAGGTCCAGCCGTGCACGCAGTTCCGGCAGGTCCCGCAAGCGATGTTGAACGGTACCGAGACGCGGTCACCGACCTCGATCCGCTCCACGCCGGCACCGACGGCCTCGACGACCCCCATGTTCTCGTGGCCGAGGACCTTGCCCTCCTCCACGGGGGTGCGCCCCTCGTACATGTGCAGGTCCGAGCCGCAGACGTTCGTCGTGGTGATGCGCACGACGGCGTCGGTGGGGTTCTCCACGCGGGCGTCGGGGACGTCCTCGACGGTGACGGTCTTCGGGCCGCGGTAGACGACAGCCTTCACGGTTCTCCTCCTGGGGCGTGGTGATCGGGTCGTGCGCTCAGCTCGTGCGTGGGCGGCCGGCCGGTCGGCCACCACCCCCCACTACCCTCGCCGCCGACGCCCATGCGCGCGGTGACGGGCGACGTCCGGTGCCGGGAGGGGACCTCGAGCGGTGGGCCCGCCGCACCGGGACGGTGAGCCCGGACACGGCGGACGCGGTCCTGTTCGAGGTCGGGTCGCGCGCATCCCGGTACGAGCAGCGCTCACGCCACCGGACCCGGCCGTCTCCAGCGGCGGCGGCGCGGGTGACCGCGTACGGTGCCGGTCAGGGGACGGGCCGTCCCGGGCTCTGGCCCGCCGCGGCCCGCGGGAGGAGCACGAGGAGAGGGAACCCATGACCGACCAGCCCAACCGCACCGCCGGTCAGCTCGTCGACGAGCTGACCTCCGACACCGCTGAACTCGTCCGCGCAGAGGTCCGGCGCGGCCAGCAGGAGATGCTCGCCAAGGCGAAGGAGGCGTCGAAGGGCGCCGCACTGCTGGGTGGTGCCGCGGTCCTGGGGGCGCTGGCCGCCGGGACGTCCGCCGCGTTCGTCGTGCGGACCTTCGGCAAGGTGCTGCCCGCGCCCGGTGCCGCGTTCCTGGCCACCCTGCTCTACGGCGGTGGAGCGGCGGCCCTGGCGGTCGCCGGCCTGGAGGAGATCAAGCGCGTCGGCTCCCTGCTGCCCGAGGAGACGCTCGCCAGCGTCCGGGAGGACGTGCGCGCCGCCCGTCCGGGCGCTGCGGCCGGCACCACCTCCTGAGCGAGAACGGGTGATCGGACCGGGGTGGCCGCACCCGCCCGGGTGCGGCCGCCCCGGGCCCCGGAGGCCGGGCCCTCAGCCGGCCACGGCCAGCTCGCCGAGCTCGACCTGGAACGTCTGCTCCTCGCCGCCGCGCTGGACCGTCACCTCGGCCGTCTCCCCCACCTCGAGGTCCGCCAGCAGCGCCGACAGTTCCGCGGTGCTGCTCACCCGCTGACCGTTGAGGGCGGTGATGACGTCGCCCTCGCGCAGCCCGGCCGCCTCGGCGGCACCACCCGGTTCCACTCCCACGACACCCACACCGGCCGCCTGGCCGGAGGAGTCCGCGACCGTGGTCACCGTGACGCCCAGGGCGGCACGGTCGGTGTCGGTCACCTCGCCGTCCTCGATGAGCTGCGGAGCGACGTTCTTGACGGTGTTGGAGGGGATGGCGAAGCCGATGCCGGGGGCGGCGCCACCCCCACCGGCCGGGCTCGTGGCGGCCAGCGTCGGGATGCCGATGACCTCACCCTGCATGTTCACCAGCGCACCGCCGCTGTTGCCGGGGTTGATGGCCGCGGAGGTCTGGATCGTCCCCGGCAGCGTGGCTCCCGCCGGTGCGGCCTCGCTCGGCGGCTCGGAGACGGTGCGGCCGGTGGCCGAGACGATGCCGTCGCTGACGCTGCTGGAGAGCCCCAGCGGGTTGCCCATGGCCAGCACGAGGGTGCCCACCTCCACGGCGTCGGAGTCGGCCAGCGTCGCCGGCTGAAGGTCGGGTGCGCCCTCCACCCGGATCACCGCGAGGTCGTTCTGCGGGTATGTGCCCACCAGGGTCGCGGGGTAGGAGGTCGCGGAGTTCGCGAACTGCACCTGGAACTCCGTGGCGGACCCCACGACGTGGGAGTTGGTGACGATGTTGCCGTCCGCGTCGAGCACGACACCGCTGCCCAGGCCGTTCGTGGTGCGGATCTCCACCACGGACGGCAGGACGTCCCTGATCACCTGCTGGTACGACTCCTGCAGGGTCTCCGCCGGCGAGCCCGCCGGCGAGCCCGCCGACGAGCCGGCGGACGTGTCCGCGGACGCGCCGGCGGCGGCGCTCGTGCCGGTCGGCGTCTCGGACCCGCCGCCGTCGGTGCACCCCGCGATCGCCAGCGGGACGAGCAGGAACGCCGCCAGCGCGGCGCGGCGGCGCCGGCGGCCGTGCGTCCCGTCCTCGTCGGGGCGAGCGGTGGGCGAGGTGCTGCTCACGGGAACTCCCATCGTGGTGCGGGCCCCGCGCCCGGCGCGGGACCTCCTGTGCCGACGTGACCTTCGCAGGACGTCGATCCTGCTGCCCGGCGTACCCGGCCGCCACCGGGCCGCTGCCGGGCCGCCCGGTGCTCAGCCCTGCGCGGTTCCCCGTTCGGCGCTGCCGCCGCGCGGGGCGGGGGTGTCGCGCCCGGACGGTCCCAGGTCGGCCGGGTGGCTGCCGCCGAGGTGGCGGGCGGTGTTCACCAGGCCGACGAGGCTGAACGCCTGGGGGGTGTTGCCCAGGTGCCGGCGCGCGACGGGGTCGTACTCCTCGCTGAGCAGGCCGAGGTCGTTGCGCAGGTCCAGCAGCCGCTCGAACAGCCGGCGGGCCTCCTCGCGCCGTCCCGTGCCGTGCAGGGCGTCGGCGAGCCAGAAGGTGCAGATCAGGAAGGTGCCCTCCTCACCGGCCAGCCCGTCGCCGCCGTCCGCGCCGGTGTCGTAGCGCAGCAGGAACCCGTCCCGCTCCAGTTCGCGCTGGACCGCGTCGACGGTGCCCACCACGCGGGGGTCGTCCCACGGCAGGAAACCGACCTCGGGGATGAGCAGGGTCGCCGCGTCCAGGCCGTGCGAGCCGTAGGACTGGGTGAACGTGCCCCGTGCGGCGTCGAACCCCTGCTGGCACACCTCGGCGTGGATCTCGTCGCGCACCCGTCGCCAGGTGTCCACGGGGCCGTCCAGGCCGAACCTCTCCACGGCCTGCACGCCGCGGTCGACCCCCGCCCACGCCAGCACCTTGGAGTGCACGAAGTGCCGCCGCGGCCCCCGGACCTCCCACAACCCGTTGTCCGGCGCCCGCCAGTTGCCCTCCAGGTGGTCCAGCAGCGCCTTCTGCAGGTCCCAGGCCGTCTCGTCCGGTTCCAGGCCGGCGCTGCGCGCCACGTGCAGCCCGTCGAGCACCTCGCCCCACACGTCGAGCTGGAGCTGGTCGGCGGCGGCGTTGCCCACGCGCACCGGCCCGGAGCCCTCGTACCCGCTCAGCCAGGGCAGTTCCAGCTCGGTGAGCCGCCGGGTGCCGTCGATGCCGTACATGATCTGCAGCTTCGCGGGGTCGCCGGCCACGGCCCGCAGGAGCCACTCCCGCCACGCCTTCGCCTCGTCGACGAAGCCGGTCCCCAGCAGGGCCTGGAGGGTGAACGTCGCGTCGCGCAGCCAGGTGAACCGGTAGTCCCAGTTCCGGGTGCCCCCGATCTGCTCGGGCAGCGAGGTGGTGGCCGCGGCGACGATGCCACCGGTGGGCGCGTACGTCAGCGCCTTCAGCAGGACCAGGGACCGGCGCACCGCAGCGGTCCACCGGCCGGCGGTGTCCGGCTCCCCGCTCAGCGCGCGCGGGTCGTAGCGGAAGCGGTCCAGCCACTCGCGCCAGTACGACTCGGTCCCAGCCAGGGCCTCCTGCGCGTCCACCGGCTCGGGCTCGCCGGTCCACGACGGCGTGTGCGTCAGCACGAACGGCACCCGGTCGCCGGGCCCGACCGTGAACTCGGCGCAGGTGGCCAGACCCTTCCCGTGCAGGGGCACGGGGGTGTGCAGGTGAGCGGCGTCGGGGCCGGCGACCGCGCGCACCCCGTCCGCGGTGCGCTGCACCCAGGGCACGACGCTGCCGTGGTCGAAGCGCAGCCGCAGGTCCATCGAGACCGGTACCCGTCCGCGGACGCCCTCGACGATGCGCACCACGTCAGGGGCCTGCCCGCGCGGGGGCATCAGGTCGACCACCCGCACGGTGCCCTCGGGGGTGTCCCACTCGCTCTCCAGCACCAGCGCGTCGCCGCGGTAGCGGCGCCGGGTGCAGTCCCCGGCCCCGGTGGGGGCGATGCGCCAGCGCCCGGCGTCCTCGTCGCCCAGCAGCGCCGCGAAGCACGCGGGGGAGTCGAAGCGGGGCAGGCACAGCCAGTCGATGGAGCCGTCGCGGCCCACCAGGGCCGCCGTCTGCAGGTCGCCGATCAACCCGTAGTCCTCGATGAGGGCCACCGGTACTCCTCTCGTCGGTGTGCTGCGGTGCCGTGGGCAGCCTCTCGCGCCGTCGCCGCCACCGCTCGGGGAGCCCGGCTGCGGCGGGGCGGCGAGCACCGGGACCGCCCCTCGCCTCGAAGACCGCCAGGAGCACCGCGGCGTGCCAGTCGCCCAGCAGCGCCTCGCGGGCGTCCACGGCCGCACCGCCCGCGGGGGAGGGGCGCGGCGGCGCTCGCGGGTGCGGTGGTCGGAGCGGTCCGCGAGTCGGCGGTGAGCCGGGTCGGTGGCACGGGCACCCCCTCGGGGGCGGGGGCGGGGTCGGGGTCGGAGTCGGGGCACGCACCGATCGGTGCACCCGGGTGCTTGCGTACAGGCAAGGGGTGTGCGCGCGGAAAGGTGCGGGACCAGCGCGCATGGCCCACCGCCCGGGGGGTACGGATCACGCATGAGCCCTGACGAGCGCCGTCACCGGACCAGCCGCCCGGCCGACCCGTCGGTCCCGCCGGGGCAGCCGCGCGGGCGCACCGGCGACGAGCCGCGCACCGCCCGGTCACCGCTGACCCTGCGCCTGCTGCTGGCGGCCTTCGGGGCCGTCGTCTGCGGTGTGTTCGCCGTGCTGTGGCTGACGGCGGACGAGCCGCCCGGCGGGAGCAAGGGCCCCGGCATCGTGCTGCTGGGGCTGGCCGTCGTGGCCGTCGTCGACCTGGTCGTCATCACCCTGCGCCTGCGCCGCGGCAGGACCCGGGGCCGCTGACGGCCCGCTGCGGGCGGGGCCCGCCGCACCGCGTCGTGCGGTGGGCCACCGCTCACGCGGAGGGCGTGAGGCGCCGCAGCGGGGCGGCCAGCTCGTTCGCGAAGAACTCCAGGAAGCCGTCGGGGTCCGGGCCGGCGTTCTGGGTGACGATGTGGTCGAACCCGGCGTCGACGTACTGCTGCGCGTTGCTCAGGTAGCCGCCCACCTCCGGGCCGACCGCGAACTGCGCCCGCACGTGCTCCGCGGTGACCGTCTGCGTGGCCGCGTCGAAGTTCACCGGGTTCGGCAGCTCGGACATCACCTTCCAGCCGGTCACCGCCCACCGGCTCTTCTCCAGCACCGCGTCGACCGCGCTGCGCTCGTCCGGCGCCCAGGCCATCGGGACCTCCGCGTACGCGGGGCCGCCACCACCGTGCTCCTTCCAGCTGGCGACCATGTCGCCCTTCGGCTCGGTGGCGAACAACCCGTCGCCCAGTTCCGCGGCGATCCGCGCCGACGCCTTGCCGCTGGCGGCGACGGCGATGACGGGCAGTTCCTCGGGCAGGTCGAACACGCGCGCGTCCTCGAGCCGCAGGTGCTTGCCCTCGTAGGTGCGGTACCCGCCCTGCCACAGCAGCCGGATGATCTCCAGCGCCTCGCGGAACCGCTCGTGGCGCTCGGCGACGGCGGGGAAACCCCGGCCGACGACGTGCTCGTTCAGCCGCTCACCGGCGCCCACACCGAGGGTGAAGCGGCCGTCGGAGATGATGGCCATCGTCGCGGCGGCCTGCGCGATGATCGCCGGGTGGTAGCGCACCGACGGGCAGGTCACGCCGGTGACCAGGCCGATCCGCTCGGTCTTCGCGGCGATGGCCGCCAGCAGGCTCCAGGTGAAACCCGAGTGGCCCTGCACGTCGAGCCAGGGGTGGTAGTGGTCGCTCATCTCCACGAAGTCGTAACCGGCCCGTTCCGCCTCGACGGCCTGCCGGATGATCTCCTTGGGGCCGAAGGCCTCGGTCGCCAGCTTGTACCCGACGCGCATGCGTTCCTCCGTGCTCGACTGCTCGGTGGTCCCGCTCGCCCGGTCCGCCGGTGCCCGGCCCGTGCTCGCCCGGTGTGCGGAGTGAGCGGTCACGCGGTGGACCGGGTGCGGTTCGACACCGGCGACCCTAGGGGAGACGTGATCGACCAGCACTCCGGGCGGACCCCCGACCACGTCCTCGCCCCGCTGCGCGAACCGCTCACGACCCACGGGCCCGCCGACCCCGGGCACGGCACCGTCGTGGGCCCCGGTCCCGTCGTTGTCCGCACCGGCGCCGTCGCCGACCTGCTCGCGCAGCACCGCTGGTCCAGGGCGCCTGAGGACGCCCACGGTCCGGCGCGCCGCGGGCTTGCCCGGCGGCGGGATCCGCGACAACCTCAGCCGTGACCGGCTGGCCGGTCCGGCGGGCGGACGAGGGGATCGGGTGGGCGTCGTGACCAGAGCGGTGCGCTTCGAGCGGTTCGGTGGTCCCGACGTCCTGCACGTCGTCGACGTGCCCGACCCCGATCCCGGCCCCGGGCAGGTGCGGGTCACGGTGCGCGCCGCGGGCCTGACCGCGGGCGAGTCCGCCGCCCGGGAGGGGGCCCTCGCCGAGCTGTACCCCACCGCGTTCCCCGGCGGCGAGGGCGCGGAGTTCGCCGGCGTCGTCACGGCCACGGGTCCCGGCGCCGGCTTCGCCGTGGGGGAGGAGGTCCTGGGCTGGAGCGCGCGGCACGACGCGCACGCCGAGGCCGTCGTCGTCCCCGCGGCCCACGTGGTCCGCAAGCCCGCCGGGCTGCCGTGGGAGGCCGCCGGGGCCCTGTACGTCGCCGGGGTCGCCGCGCACGCCTGCGTGTGCGCGGTCGGGGTGCGCGACGGCGACGTGGTGGTCGTGCACGGTGCCACCACCGACGTGGGGTCCTTCGCCGTGCAGCTGGCCCGCCTGTGCGGGGCGGGCGTCGTGGGCGTCGCCGAGGCGGGGCACCACGACTGGCTGCACGCCCACGGCTCGGACGCCGTGGAACCCGCAGCGGACCCGGGGGAGCTGGCCCGCCGGGTGCTGGCCCGCACCCCCCGGGTGGACGCCCTCGTCGACACGACCGGGGCGGACCTGCCGGCCCTGGCGGGCGCGCTGGGTGTGGGCGCCCCGCGCGCGCTGTCCACGCTGGACGTGGAGGCCGCCGTGGAGTTCGGCGGGGAGTCCGCGCCCACCGCCAGCCGCCGCGCGGAGGTCCTGGCCGAGCTCGCCCAGCTCGTCGCCGACGGCCGCCTGCACGTGCCGATCGCCGGCGCCTACCCGCTGTCCGACGTGCGCGCCGCGGTCACCGCCGCCGAGCGGCCCGGCCGGCACGGGCGCGTCGTGCTGCTGCCCTGAGAGCGGGCCCCGCCCGTCCCGTCAGGCCGGAGGCGCGCCCTGCGCCGCCAGCCGCACCGGCACGTTGGCCGCGCCGTACCCGCGGTACCCGCCGACGCGCTGGAGGACCTCCACGAACAGTTCCCGGCTCACCGAGCGGGTGCAGAAGTGCAGCAGCTCCCCGTCGGCGTCGCGGTCGTACATCACGTGGTTCTCCCGCAGTTGCCCGAGGAACTCCTCCTCGAGCCCGTAGCGCGCTTCGAGGTCGTCGTAGTAGTTGCCCGGCACGGGCAGCACCGCGCCCCCGTTGCCGCGGAACGCCCGCGCCGCCGCCAGCGCGTCGGCGGTGGCGAACGCGACGTGCCCGGCCGCCGCCGGCCGGCCGCGCAGCATCGAGGCGGTCGGCGCCACGGTGAGCGCGATGCGCACCCGCCCGCCCGGGGAGCCGAGGGTCCGGGTGCGCACCAGGCCGGCCGGCCCCGGCACCACCGACACCGGGTCGGCCTCCAGGCCCAGCACCGACGCCAGGAACAGGGTGGCCGCCTCGAAACCCGCGAACGGCTGCGGCAGCGCGACGTGGTCCACCCCGTCCAGCGGGACCGCTCGCACCGGGTCCCCCTCCGGCGAACCCGCCGGGGAGCAGGGCGTGAAGTCCGCCAGCCACCCGCCGCCGCCCGGGACGTCGTCGCAGAACTGCACCCACGTGCCGTCCGGGGCGAGCACCGAGGGGATCTCGGCCTCGCCGGGGCCCACGGCCCGGTCCACGACCGGGGCCAGCAGCGTGCGGGCCCGCTCGTGCAGTGCGCGCGCCCCGCCGCTCACACCGCCCGTCGCCAGGCCCAGCGCGGAGATGCGTGCTCGCACGTCGTCGTGCCGCTGGTTGAGCACCACCCGCGCGTCGCCGTTCGACCACAGCTGCAGCGGGCCGCTGCGGTGCTGCCCGGTGCACGAGAAACCCAGCTGCGTCAGCAGTTCGGTCACCGGGCCCGACGTCCCGGGGGAGGAGGACACCTCGGTGAACGCCCACGTGCGCACGGTCGGCGGCCGGGGCAGCGACGGCGGGGGTGAGGCGGGCGGCAGGCCGGGACGGTGCCGGAAGGTGCGGTCGCGCAGGTGGCGCAGCGAACGCATCGCGTCGACGGCCGTGGCCGTGGGGTCCGCCTGCCGGGCGAGGTCGTTGAACACCTCCAGCGACACCGGGCCGCGGTAGCCGCTGCCGACCACCGCGGCGTGGAAGCGCTCCAGGTCGAACTCGCCCTGTCCGGGGAAGCAGCGGTGGTGCCGGCTCAGCGGGAGCACGTCCATCGACAGCCGCGGCGCGTCGGCGATCTGGTAGAAGAACACCTGCTCAGCGGGGATCGAGGCGATGTCCGCCGGGTCGTCGCCGCGCGAGAGCACGTGGAACGAGTCCAGGCAGTTGCCCAGCGACGGGTGGTCGGCGGCGGCGACGAGGCGGGCCGCGTGCCGGTAGTCCGACACGTGCGCGCCCCAGGCCAGCGCCTCGTAGGCCAGCCGCACCCCGTGCGAGGCGGCCACCTCCGCCGCGGCGTGCAGCTGCTCGGCCAGCAGCGCGTCGTCGCGCACCGCGCCGGGGTGCACCGCCGAGCACACCAGGACCAGGTCGGTGCCCAGCTCCAGGGCCACCTCGCACTTGCGGTGCAGCCTGTGCGCGCTGCGCGCCACCGCCGCCGGGTCGACGTCGTCGACGTCGCGGAACGGCTGGAACAGCGACACCGACAGCCCCAGGTCCTCCACCCGCCGGCGCAGCGCCGCCGGGCGCTCGGGGCTGGCCAGCAGGTCCGGCTCGAACACCTCGACCGCGTCGAAGCCGGCCGCGGCCACCGCGCGCAGCTTCTCCTCCAGCGCGCCCGCCAGGCACACCGTGGCGATCGAGGTCCTCAGCTCGTGGGTGCCGGCCGGAGCGCCGACCCCCGCCACCGCCCCGGTCCCCGGCGCCGTCCCCGCGATCCCCATGGTCCCCACGTCCCCCCACGTCCTCCTGCGTCCCCACGTCCTGCGCGTCCCCCGACGCTCCCGGCACCCCCCGCACCCTGGCACGTGCGCCCGCGCCGCGGGGCCCGAACGGGCCGGTGCGCCCCCCGGACGGGTCAGGGCCGCGTCCGCGAGCGGCGCGGGTCAGCTCGCAGGGGTGGCCCGTAGGGTGCCACGGTGAGCCTGCCCGACCGCCCCTTCGCCGCCGTGCTCTTCGACATGGACGGCACCCTCGTGGACTCCACCGCCGCGATCGCCCGCTGCTGGACGACGTGGGCCACCGAGCACGGCATCACCGCCGAGGCGCTGGTGGCCGCCCACGGCCACGGCCGACCGGCCGCGGAGATCGTGCGCGACCTCGTCGGCGCCCGGCTCGCCGAGCAGGCCGCCGCGCGCATCACCGAGCTGGAGGTCGCCGACGTCGACGGCGTCGTGCAGCTGCCCGGCGTGCCGCAGTTGCTGGCCGCCGTGCCCGCCGGCCGCTGGGCCGTGGTCACCTCCTGCAGCCGGCCCCTGGCCGACGCCCGCCGGCACGCCGCCGGCCTGCCCGAGCCCGCCGTCCTGGTCACCTACGACGACGTCACCCGCGGCAAGCCCGACCCGGAGTGCTTCGTGCTCGGCGCGCGCCGCCTGGGCGTGGACCCCGCCGACTGCCTCGTGGTGGAGGACGCCCCCGCCGGCCTCGCCGCGGCGCGCGCCGCGGGCTGCGCCACGCTCGCCGTGCGCACCACCCACCCCACCGGGCCGCTGGAGGCCGACGCCGTCGTGGACCTGCTGTCCCACGTGCGCGCGAGCGCCGACGGCGCCGGCGTGCGCGTGCGGATCGACGGCCCGCGGGTGTAACGCCCGGCCCGCCGGCGGCGATGACACCCCCGGACCCGGTCGCTGCCCGGACCCCCGAGCGGGCAGCGACCGGGTCCTCGCACGTCCGCCCCGCCCCGCGCCGCTCCCGCCGCACCCTCCCGCCGGGTGCCGCGCGGCCCCGGTGGCCTCCGGGCCCGGGCGCGTCGGCGCTCGGCGGTAACCTCCCTGCATGCCCACCGCCACGGCCGCGCACCCTCCCCGCCCGTTCGGGGCGGTGCTGTCCGCGATGGTCACGCCCTTCACGACCTCCGGGGCCCTGGACGCCGACGGCGCCGCGGCACTCGCCGAGCGGCTCGTCGCCGAGGGGCACGACGGCCTGGTCGTCAGCGGCACCACGGGCGAGTCGCCCACCACCTCCGACGCGGAGAAGGACCGCCTGCTGCGCTCGGTCCTGGAGGCCGTCGGGGACCGCGCGCACGTCCTGGCCGGTGTGGGCACCAACGACACCGCCCACACCGTGGAGCTGGCGCAGGCCGCGGAGAAGGCCGGTGCGCACGGGCTGCTCGTCGTCACGCCCTACTACTCCAAGCCCCCGCAGGCGGCGCTGGAGCACCACTTCCGCGCCGTGGCCGACGCCACCGCGCTGCCGGTGATGCTTTACGACATCCCCGGCCGCTCCGGGGTGCCGATCGAGACCGAGACCCTGGTGCGCCTGGCCGCCCACGAGCGCGTCGTGGCGGTCAAGGACGCCAAGGGCGACCTCGTGGCGACCTCCTGGGTCCTGGCCCGCACCGACCTGGCGTACTACTCCGGCGAGGACGCCCTGAACCTCGCGCTGCTGGCGCACGGCGCCTCCGGCGTGGTCAGCGTCGTCGCCCACGTCGCCGGGGAGCAGTACGCGCAGATGGTGCGCGCCGTCGACTCCGGCGACCTGCTCACGGCGCGCACCCTGCACGCGCGCCTGCTGCCCGCCGTGCGCGGGATCATGAACCGCACCCAGGGCGTCGTCGCCGTGAAGGCCGCCCTGGAGCTGACCGGTGCGCTGCCGCACCGCGCGGTGCGCCCGCCGCTGCTGGCGGCCACCGAGGAGGAGGTCGGCGCCATCGCCGCCGACCTCACCGCCGCCGGGCTGCTGCCCGGCCCCACCGACACCTGGTCCACCCACCCCACGGTCGCGACCGCCCCGGTCGCAGGAGGAGCCGCATGAGCCACCCGCACCCCGAGCTGTCCGCCCCGCCGCCCCTGCCCGACGGCGCCCTGCGCGTCGTCGGCCTCGGCGGCCTGGGCGAGGTCGGGCGCAACATGACGGTGTTCGAACACCGCGGCAAGCTGCTGGTCGTCGACTGCGGCGTGCTGTTCCCCGAGGAGCACCAGCCCGGCGTCGACCTGATCCTGCCGGACTTCGAGCCCATCGCCGACCGCCTCGACGACATCGTGGCCGTGGTCCTGACCCACGGCCACGAGGACCACATCGGCGCCGTCCCCTACCTGCTGCGCATGCGCGCCGACATCCCGCTCGTCGGCTCGCAGCTGACGCTGGCGCTGGTCGAGGCCAAGCTCAAGGAGCAGCGGATCCGCCCCTACACCCTGGGGGTGAAGGAGGGGCAGACCGAGCAGCTCGGGCCGTTCTCCTGCGAGTTCATCGCGGTGAACCACTCCATCCCCGACGCGCTCGCGGTCGCGATCCGCACCGACGCGGGCCTGGTCCTGCACACCGGCGACTTCAAGATGGACCAGCTGCCGCTGGACGGGCGCATCACCGACCTCAACGCCTTCGCGCGGCTTGGTGACGAGGGCGTGGACCTGTTCTGCGTGGACTCCACCAACGCCGAGGTGCCCGGCTTCACCGCGCCCGAGCGCGACATCGGCCCGGTGCTGGAACAGCTGTTCGGCCGCGCCGAGCGGCGCATCGTCGTCGCCTCGTTCTCCAGCCACGTGCACCGCGTGCAGCAGGTGCTCAACGCCGCGGACGCCCACGGGCGCAGGGTCGCCTTCGTGGGCCGCTCGATGGTGCGCAACATGGGCATCGCCGCCGACCTCGGCTACCTGCAGGTGCCGCCGGGGGTCCTCATCGACCTCAAGCAGGTCGACGACCTGCCCGACGACCGCGTGGTCCTCATGTGCACCGGCTCGCAGGGCGAGCCCATGGCGGCGCTCTCGCGCATGGCCAACCGGGACCACCGCATCTCGATCAGCGCCGGCGACACGATCGTCATGGCCAGCTCGCTCATCCCGGGCAACGAGAACGCGGTGTTCCGCGTGATCAACGGCCTGATCCGCCTCGGCGCCAACGTGGTGCACCAGCAGAGCGCGAAGATCCACGTCTCCGGCCACGCCAGCGCGGGGGAGCTGCTCTACTGCTACAACGTCCTCAAGCCGCGCAACGTCATGCCGGTGCACGGCGAGTACCGCCACATGGTCGCCAACGCCGAACTGGCGATCAAGACGGGCGTGCCGCGCGAGCGGGTCGTCATCGCCGAGGACGGTGTCGTCGTCGACCTCGTGGACGGCGAGGCCAGCATCACCGGCGCTGTGCCGGTGGGGTACGTGTACGTCGACGGCTCCAGCGTCGGGGAGATCACCGAGGCGGACCTGAAGGACCGGCGCATCCTGGGCGAGGAGGGGTTCATCTCCATCTTCGTCGCCGTGGACTCCGTCACCGGCAAGGTCGTCTCCGGCCCGGAGTTCAACGCCCGCGGCTTCATCGGCGACGGTGACGAGCGGTTCAGCGGCATCAAGGCCAAGGTGGAGGCCGCCCTGAACGAGGCGTCCACCGGGGCGGTCGACACCTACCAGCTGCAGCAGATCGTGCGCCGCACCGTGGGCAGCTGGGTGAGCCAGAAGCACCGCCGGCGCCCCATGATCGTGCCGGTGGTCGTCAGCGCCTGACGCCCCCGCGCCCACGGCCGGCCCGCGACCTCCCGGCCGCGGGGCCGGCCGTCGCCGTCTCCGGCTCCCCGGCCGTTCAGCCGCTCACCAGCCCCAGCCGCGCCGCGCACCCAGCTCCCGCACCGCCCGGTCCAGCGCGCCGGCGACCCGGGCACGGTCGGTGTCCGCGTGCGACAGGCGCAGGCGGCTGACCACGTCGCGGCCCTCGGTGAGGAGGCCGCCGCGGCGGTCCGCCTCGAGCACCACGTCCACCCCCTGCGGGTCGGCCAGGAACGTCACCTCCAGCTCGTTGACCCTGCGCGCGCTCGCGGGCGGGGCGAACTCCAGCTCCTGGTAGAACGGCAGGTCCGAACCGCGCACGCGCCCCTTCTCCACGTCGGCGTGCTTGAACCGCCACCCCAGGGAACCCAGCGCCTCGACGACCGCCTGCTGCACCGGCAGCGGGGCGACGGTCACGGCGTCCAGGTCGCCGGGGTCCACGGCGCCGGCGATGACCAGCTTCGTGACGACGCCCACGTGCACGCCGCGCAGGTGCCAGCCGCCGATCGCCGTCACGGGCGTCTGCCACGGCAGCTGCAGCGAGAACGGCATCTCGGCGCGCTCGCCCGGCACCGTGGTGAACCCCGCACCGACGCGGGTGCGGCCGAAGACGACGTCCTCGCGCCACTCGGAGTCGCCGCTCTCCACCTCCACGCGCGCCTGCAGCCCGACGACGACCTCCTCGACGTCCTGAGCCACGGACCCGCCGACCACGACGACCCGGCCGCTGACGGTGCCGCCGGGCTGGGCGACGTCGCGGTCTAGCACCGTGTCCACCGATGCGGCCCCCGCGCCGAAGCGGGCCATGAGATTGCGCAGCGCCATGTCGTCCCTCCTCCCGGGGCCGACGGCCGGCCCTCACGGTGATCGACGGGCGGCGGCGCCTGCGCGTTCCCGCCCGGACGCACGGAAGGGCGGCGGGTGGGGATCCATCCACCCGCCGCCCACCAGGTCAGCTCAGGGGCGGCGCTTGCCGCCACCCGCGAGCCGGCTGACGATCTTCTGCACGACTGCGCCCTTGAGGACGCCGGAGAGCAGACCCACGACAACCCCTCCTCCACTGATCGGTACCGGTGTGGCTCGTGCACGAGGAGTACCCGCCGGCGGCCGGATCATGCGCGTGGGCGGCTGTGCCGGGTCAGTCCTCCTCGCGCGACTTCCGCGTCTCGCGGTCGTTGGCCCTGCGGATCGCGTCCACCAGTTCACCCTTGCCCATCGACGAGCGTCCGTGGACGTCCAGGCGCCGGGCGACGTCCAGGAGGTGTTCCTCGGTGGCGTTGGCGTCCACCCCGCCGGCGGTCTCGCGGTCGGTGTCCCGTCCGCCTCGCGCCTGCGCGTCCGAGGGACCCTTGCGGCCCTTCGGCTCCCAGCGGTCGCCGACCTTCTCGTGGGTGTGCTTCAAGGCGGCGTAGGCCGTCCGGTGGGCGCGCCGGCCGTCGCCGTACTCGTCCTCGGCGTGCTCGAGCGTCTTCGCGTAGGTGCGCTGCGCCTTCGCGTCCGAGCGGGCGATGGTGCTCGGCAGGTCCTCGGGGTCGGGGTTCTCCTTCTTCCCCCTCTTCTCAGCCATGCGGGAGGCTTACCCGCGGTGGGCACCGCCGAACCGCGGCGGCTCCGTCCCCGCCGAGGAGGAGGCCGGCGTGGACCGCACCCCGATCGACGTGAGCGTGCCGCTGGTACCCGGCAGGGTCCCCCTGTACCCGGGCGACACCGAGCTCGTCGTCGAGCGCCACCAGTCCCTCGCCGCGGAGGGCGCCAACGTCTCGAGGCTGTCCTGCTCGGCGCACTGCGGCACCCACGTCGACGCGCCCGTGCACTTCCTGGAGGGCGCCGGTGGCATCGAGACGGTGCCGCTGGACGTCCTCGTCGGCCCGTGCGAGGTCGTCGACGCCACCGGGCCCACCGGGCACCTCGACGCCACCGCCGTCCGGGACCTCCGGTTCCCCGACGGCACGGAGCGTGTCCTGCTGCGCACCCGCGGCGGTGCGCTGTGGGACGGCCCGGGCTTCAGCGAGCAGTTCCCCGCGCTGACCGGTGACGGCGCCGCCGCGCTCGTGGAGCGCGGCGTGCGGCTCGTCGGCATCGACTACCTCTCGATCGCCCCCTTCGACGACCCGGCGCCCGCCCACGAGGCGCTGCTGCGCGCCGGCGTCGTGGTCGTGGAGGCGCTGGACCTGCGCGGCGTGGCGCCGGGCGCGTACTCGTTCACGTGCCTGCCGCTGCTGGTGCCCGGAGCCGACGGCGCCCCGGCTCGCGCGTTCCTCGTCCCGGAGCGAGGGGCGGGCGCCGACCGGGTGTGAGACGGCGACGTCGGGGTACGGGCAGGGTGACGCGGGACCGCGCCGCTCGTGGTGCGGTCCGTCCCGCTCACGGAGCAGGAGTGAACGTGCCCCTGAACTACGAGACCCAGGCCGGCGACGTCGACCACCTCATCGCCGACGACCACGCGATCGTCGAACGGTTGTTCCAGCACCTCGAGGCCGGGCGGGGGAACCGCCGGGTCCTCGTGGACCAGGTCAGCTTCGAGCTGGCCCTGCACGCCTTCGCCGAGGAGACCGTGCTGTACCCGATCTGGCCGGAGATCGGGATGACCGACGAGCACGACGACGCCGAGCACGAGCACCAGGAGATCAAGGAGCTGCTCGTCACCCTGGGCCGGACCGAACCGGGGCAGGAGGAGTTCGAGCGCGCGCTCGCGGAGCTCATCCGGGTCACGCGCCACCACGTCGACGACGAGGAGCAGGAGGAGCTGCCGGAGTTCCGATCGAAGGCCGGTGCGGAGCGCATGGCCGAGCTGGGGGGGAGGTTCCTCGCCGCCAAGCGGCAGGCACCCACGCGTCCGCACCCGCACGCGCCCAGCGAGGGTGTCGCCGAGCGGATCGCCGGCGTGCTCGCGCGCCCGCTGGACCAGGTGCGCGACACGCTGTCCGGGAGGAGGAAGGAGATGGCCACCGACGCCTCCGGCCTGCTCACCCCGCAGGCGCAGGCGATCGTCGACGCGCACTCCTCCCTGGGCCCGCTGCCGCTGCAGACCCTCACCCCCGAGCGGGCCCGCGAGCAGCCCGGCCCCGACGACGCGGTCAAGGAGGTCGCGGCCGAGCGCGGCCTGGAGGGCCCCGAACCGGTGGGCTCGGTGGAGGACCTGCGGATCCCCGACGGCGCCGGCGGCGAGCAGACCCTGCGCGTCTACACCCCCGCCGACGCCGGGCCCGGCCCGTTGCCCGTCATCGTCTGGATCCACGGCGGCGGGTGGGTGCTGTTCGACATCGACACCTACGACGCCTCCTGCCGGGGCCTGGCGAACAAGGCCGGCGCCATCGTCGTCTCGCCGGACTACCGCCGCGCCCCGGAGGCGCCCTTCCCCGCCTCCCACGACGACGTGCTCGCCGCCTACCGGTGGGTCGTCGCCAACGCGACCACCTTCGGCGGTGACCCCGCGCGCACCGGCATCGGTGGGGAGTCCGTCGGCGGGAACATGGCGCCGGCCACGGTGCTGCAGCTCGCCGAGGCGGGCGAGCAGCTGCCCCTGGCGCAGGTCTGCGTCTACCCGCTGACGACGGCCGAGCAGTTCGGGGAGTCCATGGCCGACGCCGCCGACGGGCGCCCGCTGAACCGGGCGCTGCTGAGCTGGATGGCGATGCACGCCTTCGCCGGCCGCCCCGACGCTGCCCGGGACCCGCGCATCGACCTGCTCGGCCTGCCCGCCGAGCGGCTGCGGTCGATGCCACCCACCCTCGTCGTCACCGGCGAGCGCGACGTGCTGCGCAGCCAGGGCCAGGAGTTCGCCCGCCACCTGCAGGAGGCGGGCGTGGAGGTCGCCACCCGCCACTACGACGGCGTCATGCACGAGTTCTTCGGCGCCGCCGCCGTCCTCGACGAGGCCGAGGACGCCCAGCGTGTCGCTGCGGAGCACTTCACCCGCTCCTTCACCGCCGCCTGAGACCGCCCGGGCCCATCACCCGGCCGTTACGCTGCCAACGGCCCACCGGGTGCGTCCCGGGGAGCTCTTCCGCACCGTCGCAAGGAGAGGAACGCCGTGGTGGACCATGCAGTCCCGTCGAACGTCGAGGCCGTCTACGAGGACGTCGTCCGGCGCAACCCCGCCGAGGGGGAGTTCCACCAGGCCGTGCGCGAGGTCCTCGAGTCGCTGGCTCCCGTCCTCGCGCGCCACCCGGAGTACACCGACCTGAAGACCATCGAGCGGATCTGCGAACCCGAGCGCCAGATCATCTTCCGGGTGCCGTGGACCGACGACCGCGGCGAGGTGCAGATCAACCGAGGTTTCCGGGTGGAGTTCAACTCCGCCCTCGGCCCCTACAAGGGCGGGCTGCGCTTCCACCCCTCCGTCTACCTGGGCATCGTGAAGTTCCTCGGCTTCGAGCAGATCTTCAAGAACGCCCTCACCGGCATGCCCATCGGCGGCGGCAAGGGGGGTGCGGACTTCGACCCCAAGGGCCGTTCCGACGCCGAGGTCATGCGGTTCTGCCAGTCGTTCATGACGGAGCTGTACCGGCACCTGGGCGAGCACACCGACGTGCCGGCGGGCGACATCGGCGTGGGGGCCCGGGAGATCGGGTACCTGTTCGGCCAGTACAAGCGCATCACCAACCGCTACGAGTCGGGCGTCCTCACCGGCAAGGGCCTGACCTGGGGCGGGGCGCGGGTGCGCACGGAGGCGACCGGGTACGGCGCCACGTTCTTCGCCTCCGAGATGCTCACCGCCCGGGGGACCTCCCTGGAGGGGCGGACCGTGGTCGTCTCGGGCTCGGGGAACGTCGCCCTGTACGCCGTGGAGAAGGCGACGCAGCTGGGCGCGAAGGTGATCGCCTGCTCGGACTCGGGCGGCTACGTCGTCGACGAGGGCGGCCTGGACCTGCAGGTGCTGCAGCAGGTGAAGGAGGTCGAGCGGGGCCGCCTGAGCGACTACGCCGAGCGCGTCGCCTCCGCCCGCCACGTCGCCGGCGGCTCGGTCTGGGACGTGCCCTGCCACGTCGCGATCCCCTCGGCCACCCAGAACGAGCTGGACGCGGACGCGGCGGCGCGGCTGGTGCGCAACGGGTGCATCGCCGTGTCGGAAGGGGCCAACATGCCCTCGACCCCCGAGGCGCTGGAGGTGTTCCGGCAGGCGGGCACGGCCTTCGGCCCGGGCAAGGCCGCCAACGCCGGCGGCGTGGCCACGTCCGCGCTGGAGATGCAGCAGAACGCGTCCCGCGACAGCTGGACGTTCGAGCACACCGAGGCGCGGCTGGAGCAGATCATGCACGACATCCACGCCCGCTGCGCGCAGGCCGCCGACGAGTACGGCACGCCCGGCGACCTCGTCGCGGGCGCCAACATCGCCGGCTTCGTCCGCGTCGCGGAGGCGATGCACGCGCACGGCCTGGTGTGAGCCCGGGCGCCGCCCGGGCCCGCGCTCGGGGTGGCGCCCTCAGCCGGCCGGCGACAGCAGCAGCAGGGCCGCGCCGTGGGCGGGGACCTGCAGCTCCAGCGTGCCGGCGGTGCAGGGCAGTTCCCCGCCGGACCAGAGGTCCCGGGCGTGCACCGGTCCGTCCGCGACGCCGAGGTCGCCCGTGCTCAGGCGCAGCGGCCCGCTGGCCCCCTCTCCGAGCCAGAACACCGCCACGTACGTGCCCGCCTCCGCGGCCCGCGCCGTCCACACCACGAGGTCCTCGTCGCGGACCACCTCGCGGTTGTACGTGCTGGAGCGCAGCACCTCCAGGACCGCGTCGTTCGTCAGCAGCGCGCGGGTCCCGGCGGGGGTGTCCGGCAGGTGCCCGCCGAACATGAGGGGTGAGCGGGCGATGCACCAGAGGGTCATCAGCGTCCGCTGCTCGTCGTCCGTCAGGCGGCTGAGACGGTCGTCGCCGCGTTCGGCGCGGATGCCGATGCGGCCCAGCGGGAGCATGTCCAGGTCCGCCCAGCCGCCGGGGCCCTGCCCGGGGGCCCAGCGCGCGGCGCGCTGGAACTGCTCGCGCACGTCCTCCCAGCGGTCCCACAGGTCGTCGCTGACGCGCCACACCTGCGCGTGGGCGCGCAGGTGCTCCGCGCGCGCCAGCGACAGCCGCCGGCCGGGGGACAGCGACAGCACGACGGGGCGCCCGCTGCGCCGGATCGCCTCGGCGTAGGCGGCGACGTCCCGGTCGTGGTAAGGGTGCAGGACGTCGTCGAGCTTGAGGTAGTCCACGCCCCACGCGGCGAACTGCGCGACCTGCGCGTCGTACCAGGCCTGCCCGGCGGGGTGGTCCAGGTCCACCCCGACGTTGTCGGGGTTCCAGGCGCAGTCGTCACCGGGCACCGCGATGTCGCGGGCCGTGGCGTCCGTGCCGAGCACCGGCAGGTCCAGCTCCACGGCCCGGCGGGGGATCCCCCGCATGACGTGCAGCCCGAACCTCAGCCCCCGCTCGTGCAGGGCCGCGGCCAGCGGTGCGAACCCGGCCCCGCCCGCGGCGGAGGGGAACCGGTTGGGGGCGGGCAGCTGGCGCCCGTGCGCGTCGAGCACGGGGTCGGACACCGGCCGGTAGCCGTGGGACTGCGTCACCGGCTCGTACCACTGGATGTCCACCACGACGGTGTCCCAGCCGTGCGGGAGCAGGTGCTCGGCCAGGTGGTCGGCGTTGGCGAGGACCTCGGCCTCGGTGACGGTGGTGCCGAAGCAGTCCCAGCTGTTCCAGCCCATCGGCGGGGTGGGGGCGAGGCCCTGCGGGGCGGGGGCGGCGGTCTGCTCGGGCACCGGTGCTCCTCGTCGTTGACGGCGGTTGACCCGGAGCCTACGGTTCGGTGCGGGAAAAGGCTTTCACGACTCGTGCTCGAAGGAGAGACGATGGTTCAGCGCCGGTACGGCCTCGTGGGGTGCGGTTCGCGCGCCCGGATGTACGTCGGTGCGATGACGGGGGCGCACGCCGCCGACGCCGCGCTGATCGCCCTCGGCGACACCAACCCGGGTCGCGCGCAGTTCCACCGCGCCGCGGTGGTGGCCGCCGGGGCGCCGGAGCCGCAGGTGTTCCACCCCGACGACCTCGAGCGCGTCATCGCCGAGCAGCGGCTGGACCGCGTCGTGGTCACCTCGCCCGACCACACCCACGCCGACCTCGTCTCCCGCTCCCTGCTGGCCGGCGCGGACGTCGTGGTGGAGAAGCCCCTGACCACCGACGCCGACGGCGCCCGGCGCATCGTCGACGCCGTGCGGCGCAGCGGCCGCTCGGTGGTCATGACGTTCAACTACCGGTACTCCCCGCGCAACACCGCCCTCAAGCGCGTCATCTCCTCCGGTGCCATCGGCACCGTCACGTCCGTGCACTTCGAGTGGGTGCTCGACACCAAGCACGGCGCGGACTACTTCCGCCGCTGGCACCGCCGCAAGGCCGACTCCGGCGGCCTGCTCGTGCACAAGGCCTCCCACCACTTCGACCTGGTCAACTGGTGGATCGACGACGAGCCGCGGCGGGTCTTCGCCAGCGGGGGCCTGCGCTTCTACGGACCCAAGAACGCCGCCGCCCGGGGCCTGGGCCCGCGACCGGCCCGCGGGACCGGCGGCGACGCGAGCGACCCCTTCCAGCTGGACCTGCGCAGCGATGAGCTGCTGAAGGACCTGTACCTGGACAACGAGCAGCACGACGGGTACGTGCGCGACCAGGACGTCTTCAGCGGCGACATCGACATCGAGGACAACGTCTCCCTCGTCGTCGACTACGTCGGCGGGCCGTCCATGTCGTACTCCCTGAACGCCCACGCCCCGTGGGAGGGCTACACCGTCGCGGTCAACGGCACCGCCGGGCGCGCCGAGCTCAGCGTGGTCGAGCGCGGCGCCGTCACCGCCGAGGCGTGGCTGGACCCCAGCGCCGTGCCGGAGGCGCGCGACGAGCGTGACGAGCGACCCGTCGCCGAGCGCCTGCTCGTGCAGGAGCACTGGGGCACCGCCCGCGAGGTGCCCATCGAGAACGGGGAGGGCGGCCACGGCGGCGGCGACGTGAAGCTGCTGCGCGACGTGTTCGTCGGGCCCGGCGAGGACCCCCTGGGCACCCCCGCCGACTACACCGACGGCGTGCGCGCCGTGGCCGTGGGCATCGCCGGCAACGCCTCGCTGGCCACCGGCCGCGCCGTGACGGTCGAGGAGCTCGGCCTGTGGGGCGGCCCCGAGGCCCTGGAGCCCTGAGTCCCGGGGTCCCGGGGTCCCGGTGCGTCAGCGCGGCGCGGCGGGCGCCACCAGCCCCGCCGCGCCGCCCGCCGCCGCCGACAGCGCGCCCTCCAGCGGGCCGCGCCCGGCTGCCAGCCGCCACGCCGTCGCCAGCGCCACCCCCACCAGCACGTGCGCCGCCAGCAGCGCCGGGGCGTCCCCCGGGGCCGCCGCCAGTGCCAGCACGTGCCCGGTGTACACCGACAGGGGCATCGACCCGAAGGCCGCCACCGGCACCAGGGAGCGCGTGGCCACCGCCGGCAGCAGCAGTGCCGCGCCCAGCACCACCAGGGCCGTGCCCGAGGTGTGCAGCAGGTCCAGCGGCGTGCCCGAGTGCGGTTCGGCCACCGCCAGGAACCACGGCGAGGCCGTCGGCACCGTGCCGTGGAACGTCCACCACGGCGTGCCCGGGGCCGCGCCCAGCTCCGCGAGCCGCACCAGGCCGCCGCCCGGGCCCAGCAGCAGAGCGCTCGTCGTCCACGCCCCCACCGCCAGGGCCAGGCCCGCCCCCAGCACCCGCAGCGCCGCCGGCGCCCCGGCCAGGCCGGCGCGGGCCACCGCCAGGCCCAGCAGCAGGTACCCCGTCCAGCCGATCACCGGGTAGTACCCCGTCAGCAGCAGCGTGCGCAGCAGCTCGGCCGGGTGCGCCAGGTCCAGCAGCGTGGGCTGCTCGTACGTGGCGTCCAGCGCGTGCGCGGCGCGCACCCAGAAGGAGGCCAGCGGCCCCACCACCAGCCACGCGGCCGCCAGCGCCGCCAGGCGCCGCGCCGGCCACCACAGCACCGGCAGCACGAGCAGGAACGCCACGCCGTAGTACGGCAGGATGATCGCGATCCGGCTGCCGGCGCTCACCAGCGCCAGGCCCAGCAGTGCGACCAGCAGCCCGCGCACCGCCACGCCCAGCCGGGCAGCCGCCCGCGGGCGCGCCCCCGGCGGGGTGCGCCGCGTCGACAGCCCCAGCGACACCCCGGCCAGCACCGCGAACAGGCCCGAGGCGCGTCCGTCCGCGAGGTCGTACAGCCGCCCGGGCCACCCCGTCGACGACTCCGGCAGCACGTGCACCGCCATCATCCCGGCGATGGCCACCGCCCGGGCCAGGTCGACCCCCACCACGCGCGCCGCGGCCCGCCCGGCTGCGGGGGTGGGGGCCGGGGAAGGGGCCGGGGAGCTCGCCACGGGCACAGTCTGACCGGCGCGCGGACCCGGCGCGGCCGGGTGCGGGCGCGCCACCCGGCCGCAGCGGCCGCCCCTGGGTACGGTGAGGTCCATGGCCCCCCGCACCAACGCACGCTCCACCGCGCCGGAGAGGGGAGCCAGGGGCAGCGGGGGTCGCGCGCCCGCGCCCCGATCCGCGTCCGCGCGCACCCCCCAGGGAAGGGGCCCGACGGTGGCCAAGGCCGGAACCGCCAAGACGCCCGCCAGGACGCCCGCCAGGACGTCCGCCAGGACGTCCGGGCGGTCCTCGGCCGCCACGGCCCGTGCCCGCGGGGGCAGCCGCCCCGCCCCGGCCCGGCCCGCGCGCAGCGGCCCCAGCTGGCCCGTGCGCGCCGTCTCGGCGACCTGGACGGGCTGCGCCCACCTCGTCGGCGGTGCCGTGCGCCGCATCGGCAGCGGCGCGCGCGACCTGGACCCCGAGCTGCGCCGCGACGGGGTGGGCCTGGCGCTGCTGGGGCTGGCGATCGTCGTGGCCGCCCGCGAGTGGTGGGGGCTGCCCGGCCGCGCCGGGGAGGTGATCCACACCGTCGCCGCCGGCACCTTCGGCGAGGTCGCGCTGGCCCTGCCCGTGGTGCTGCTCGGCCTGGCCGTGCACCTGCTGCGCCACCCCGACCGCACCCAGACCACCACCCGCGCCGTCGTCGGCACCACCGCCCTGACCCTGTCGGCCGCGGGGCTGGTGCACCTGGCCGCCGACGCACCCTCGCCCACCGGTCCCGCCGGCGCCGACGTGGTCACCGACGCGGGCGGGATGGTCGGCTTCCTCGTGGCCGGCCCGCTGTCCACGGCGCTGACGAACTGGGTCACCGTCCCGCTGATGCTCCTGCTGGGCTTCTTCGGGCTGCTGGTGGTCACCGCCACCCCCGTGCACGCCATCCCCGCCCGCCTCCGCGAGGCCTACGAGCGGCTGACGCACCGCCCCCACCCGCCCGCCGAGGCGGGCGCCGGGGCGCGCACCGCCGCCTCCGGGCGCCGCAAGGACCTGCCCGCCTCCGCGCTGGCCCGTGCGCGCGCCGCCGCCGGCCCCCGGGACGAGGAGGACGGCGACACCCCGCCGCGCAAGCGCCGCCGCGACAGGGAGCGGGAGGCGCGCGAGCTGGAGGCCCGCGTCGGCGACGAGGCGTTCGAGCAGGCCGTCGCCACCGACGGCGCCGCGCCCGGTGCGCAGCCCCCGGCCCCCGGTCCGCGCCCGGGTGAGCGCCGGCCCACCCCCGCCGACCCGCCCGCCGCGGCCGCGGCGACGGACGGGCCCGCGCGGCCCGCGGTCGACGCCGCCGCCGTGCCGGCCGCCAAGCCCAAGGACCTGCCCGCCCCGCCGCACACGCCGATGCCGCCGCGCATCGAGCAGCTCGCACTGGCCGGCGACGTCACCTACGCGCTGCCGGAGCCCGCCAGCCTCAACCCCGGCAGCCCGCCCAAGGAGCGCAGCGCCGCCAACGACCGCGTCGTGGAGGCGCTGTCGGGGGTGCTGGACCAGTTCGACATCGACGCGCGCGTCACCGGTTTCTCCCGCGGCCCGACGGTCACCCGCTACGAGGTGGAGCTGGGCGCCGGCACGAAGGTCGAGCGCGTCACCCAGCTGTCCAAGAACATCGCCTACGCGGTGGCGAGCGCCGACGTGCGGATCCTGTCGCCCATCCCCGGCAAGTCCGCCATCGGCATCGAGATCCCCAACACCGACCGCGAGACCGTCTCGCTGGGCGACGTGCTGCGCAGCCAGGTGGCCACCCGGACCGAGCACCCGATGGTCATGGGCGTCGGCAAGGACGTCGAGGGCGGCTTCGTGATCGCCAACCTCGCGAAGATGCCGCACCTGCTCGTCGCGGGCGCCACCGGCGCGGGCAAGTCCAGCTTCGTCAACTCGATGATCACCTCCATCCTCATGCGGGCCACGCCCGACGAGGTGCGCATGGTCCTGGTGGACCCCAAGCGCGTGGAGCTGACGATCTACGAGGGCATCCCGCACCTCATCACGCCCATCATCACCAACCCCAAGAAGGCCGCCGAGGCCCTGGAGTGGGTCGTGCGCGAGATGGACCTGCGCTACGACGACCTCGCCGCCTTCGGGTTCAAGCACATCGACGACTTCAACAAGGCGGTGCGCGCGGGCAAGGTCCGGCCCCCGGAGGGCTCGCAGCGGGTGCTGCAGCCCTACCCGTACCTGCTGGTCATCGTCGACGAGCTGGCCGACCTCATGATGGTCGCCCCCCGTGACGTCGAGGCCTCCATCCAGCGCATCACCCAGCTGGCGCGCGCCGCGGGCATCCACCTGGTGCTGGCCACCCAGCGCCCCTCGGTGGACGTGGTCACCGGCCTGATCAAGGCGAACGTGCCCAGCCGGCTGGCGTTCGCCACCTCCTCGCTGGCCGACTCGCGGGTCGTGCTGGACCAGCCGGGGGCGGAGAAGCTCGTCGGCCAGGGCGATGCGCTGTTCCTGCCGATGGGCGCCTCCAAGCCGATGCGCGTGCAGGGCGCCTGGGTCACCGAGAGCGAGATCGAGGCCGTCGTCTCGCACGTGAAGTCGCAGCTCGCGCCCGCCTACCGCGACGACGTGGTGGCCCCGACCCAGAAGAAGCAGATCGACGAGGAGATCGGTGACGACCTCGACGTGCTGCTGCAGGCGACCGAACTGGTGGTCACCACGCAGTTCGGGTCCACCTCGATGCTGCAGCGCAAGCTGCGGGTCGGGTTCGCCAAGGCCGGCCGGCTGATGGACCTGCTGGAGTCGCGCGGCGTCGTGGGGCCCAGCGAGGGTTCCAAGGCACGCGACGTCCTGGTGCGACCGGAGGACCTGCCGGCCACGCTCGCCCTCATGCGCGGCGAGGAGCCGCCGCGCGCGCAGGAGCCGACGGCCGGCGGTGAACTGGAGGAGGTCGCCGCGGAGGGGCCCGAGGACGCCTGGGAGCTGACCCAGCGCTGAGTCGAATGACGACGAGTAGCAACTAGATGTACGACGCGTGACAGTAGACGGTGCGTTGCGTCGCAACGTGGTGACTCTCCGTGTAACTTGTGGGACATGGACTCGCCGCGCCCCCACGAGCCCGCTCGCGACCTCGACCTGCTCGTGTGGGACGCGCCCAACGTCGACATGACCCTCTCGGCCATCCTCGGCTCCCGCCCCGCCTCCTCCGACCGCCCGCGCTTCGACGCGATCGCCCGCTGGTTCCTCGCCGGGGCCGGCGACCACGAGGTCGAGGGCTGCGTGTTCACCAACGTCCAGCCCACCGCCGCCGTCTCCCTGCGCGGTTGGATCGAGGCGCTGCGCAGCTTCGGCTACGCCGTCTTCGCCCGGCCGAAGCTGCACCCCGAGGACGACGTCGACGACGCGATGCTGCGGCACATCGCCGAGCGCGCCGCCAGCCACCACCTGCGCCGCCTCGTCGTCGCCAGCGGCGACGGGCGCAACTTCCTCGGCCCCCTGGAGGAGCTGCACCGCGCCGGCGTCCGCTGCGTCGTGCTGTCCTTCGCGGAGGTCGCCGGCTACGCGCAGGAGTCCCCGCACATCGAGTTCGTCGACCTGGAGGACGTCCCCGGCGCCTTCCAGGTCTCCCTGGGCCGGACCCGGCTGTCCGCGCTCCCGCCGGACGGCGGCTGGTTCCGGCCCACGCGCTCCATGCGCGCGCTGCTGGAGGAGCCGCACCCGCCGGTGCCGTCGCCGGCGGCCGCCGAGCAGGGCGGTGAGCAGGGCGGTGAGCAGGCCGGTGAGCAGGCCGGTGGGCAGGCGCGTGAGCACGAGTCGCCCGGACCGGCAGCTGCCCACCCCCCGGCCGTCGGTGAGGTCGGGCGCGTCCCGCACCCCGGCCCCCCGCCCTCGCGGCTGCGCGCCGGCTAGGACACCACCCCGGACTGCGTACCCTGGGCACGTGCCAGGCCCCACCGCGCAACGCCGCTCCGTCGCCCTCGTCACCCTCGGGTGCGCCCGCAACGACGTGGACTCCGAGGAGCTGGCGGGCCGCCTCGCCGACGCCGGGTGGGACCTCGTCGACGACGCCGACGGCGCCGACGTCGCCGTCGTCAACACCTGCGGGTTCGTCGAGCAGGCGAAGAAGGACTCCATCGACACGGTCCTGGCCGCCGCCGACCTCAAGGAGTCCGGCCGCACGCGCGCCGTGGTGGCCGTCGGCTGCCTCGCCGAGCGCTACGGCAAGGACCTCGCCGAGTCGCTGCCCGAGGCCGACGCCGTCCTCGGCTTCGACTCCTACGCGGACCTCTCCGGCCACCTCGAGGCGATCCTGCACGGCGAGCGCCCGCAGGCCCACGTCCCGCGCGACCGGCGCACCCTGCTGCCGCTGGCGCCCGCCGAGCGCCAGGCCGCCCGGGCCGCAGCCCCCGTCGTCCTGCCCGACCTGCCCGCCGGGCTGGCCCCCGCCAGCGGCCCGCGCGTGGTGCGGCGCCGCCTCGGCTCCGGCCCCTGGGCGCCGGTGAAGATCGCCGCCGGCTGCGACCGGCGCTGCACCTTCTGCGCCATCCCGGCCTTCCGCGGCTCCTTCGTCTCGCGCCCCGCCGACGAGGTCCTCGCCGAGACGCGCTGGCTGGCCGAGCAGGGCGTCAAGGAGGTCTTCCTCGTCAGCGAGAACACCACCAGCTACGGCAAGGACCTCGGCGACCTGCGCGCCCTGGAGGCCCTGCTGCCGCAGGTGGCGGCCGTCGACGGCATCGAGCGGGTTCGGGTGTCCTACCTGCAGCCCGCCGAGGTGCGCCCCGGTCTGCTCGACGCGCTGACCGCCACGGACGGCGTCGTGCCCTACTTCGACCTGTCCTTCCAGCACTCCGCGCCGACGGTGCTGCGCCGCATGCGCCGCTTCGGCGGCACCGAGCCGTTCCTGGCGCTGCTGGAGCAGGTGCGCGAGCGCTCCCCGCTGGCGGGGGTCCGCTCGAACGTCATCGTCGGCTTCCCGGGCGAGACCGAGGCCGACGTCGACGAGCTGTGCTCGTTCCTGGAGCGCGCGCGCCTGGACGTCGTCGGTGTCTTCGCCTACTCCGACGAGGACGGCACCGAGGCCGCCGGCCTGGACGGGAAGCTGCCCGACGACGTCGTCGCCGACCGCGCCGACCGCGTCAGCCGCCTCGTGGAGGAGCTCGTGTCCCAGCGCGCCGAGGAGCGCCTGGGGGAGGTCGTGGACGTCCTCGTGGAGTCGGTCCTCGACGAGGAGGGCGACCCGCACGTGGTGGGCCGTGCCGCCCACCAGGGCCCCGACGTCGACGGCGAGACGGAGCTGGAGCTGCCGGCGGGCCACCGCGTGGCGGTCGGCGACCTCGTGCGCGCACGCGTCACCGGCGTCTCCGGCGCCGACCTGCTCGCCGAGCCGTTGGTGGGTGCCGGAACGCCGGGGCCGTCGTGAGCCGGGGCACCGGCCGCTTCGAGTGGCGCACCGCGCACCGGCTGCACCTGCCGAACGCGCTGACCGTGCTGCGGCTGGTGTTCGTGCCGCTGTTCGTGTGGTTCCTCGCCGAGGACGGCGGGCGGGACTGGCGCTGGCGGCTGGCCGCCGCGGGGGTGTTCGTCGCGGCCAGCATCACCGACCGCTACGACGGGCAGCTGGCCCGCCGCTGGGGCACCGTCAGCGACTTCGGCAAGGTCGCAGACCCCCTGGCCGACAAGGCGCTCATCGGCAGCGCCCTGGTGGTGCTGTCGCTGCAGGGCCGGGTGCCCTGGTGGATGACGGGGCTGATCCTGGCCCGCGAGGTCCTGGTGACCGCGCTGCGCTTCCTGGTCATCCGCCGCGGCGTCATCATCCCCGCCGACCGCGGTGGCAAGGTCAAGACGGTCGTGCAGACCGTCGCCGTGGGCCTGTTCGTCCTGCCGCTGCCGGAGTGGGCGCGCTGGCCGTGCCTGCTCGTCATGCTCGCCGCCGTGGTCCTCACGCTGACCAGCGCCCGCGGGTACTTCGCCGCCGGAGCGCGGCTGCTGCGCTCGTGAGCCCCGCGGTGCAGGGACCGCCCGGCTGCGCGGCGCGGGTCGTGGCGGCGCTGCGCTCGGCCGGGCTGACCGTGGCCACCGCGGAGTCCCTCACCGGTGGCCTGGTGTGCGCGGCGCTGGTCGACGTGCCGGGCGCCTCCGCCGTGGTGCGCGGCGCGGTGGTGGCCTACGCCACCGAGCTGAAGGCGTCGGTGCTCGGCGTGGACGCCGGGCTGCTGGCCCGCACCGGGCCGGTGGACGCCGAGGTCGCGCGGCAGATGGCGCGAGGGGCTCGCACCCGCCTGGGTGCCGACGTCGGCCTGGCCACCACGGGCGTCGCCGGTCCCGGGCCCGCCGACGGGCACGCGGCCGGCACGGTGTTCGTGGCCGTCGCCGCCGACGCCGTGCCCGGCGGTGCCGCGGCCCGCCGGCTGGCGCTGGCGGGGGAGCGCGCCGCGGTGCGGCGGGCGGCGGTCGACGCGGTCCTCACCGACCTCGCCGACGTGCTCGGCGGCGGCGCCCCGGGCCCGGCCGCGCAGCGGCTGGGGAACGGCTGAGGAACGCATCACAACGGCCCGCCGGCGGAACACGGGGGGTCCGCCGGGAGTTGAGCTGGACGTGCGCAACCCCCTTCCCGCCAC
Organism: Kineococcus esterisolvens; assembly: GCF_050871405.1. Classification (NCBI taxonomy): domain Bacteria; kingdom Bacillati; phylum Actinomycetota; class Actinomycetes; order Kineosporiales; family Kineosporiaceae; genus Kineococcus; species Kineococcus esterisolvens. The sequence goes on along the minus strand of NZ_JBJLRI010000031.1, from coordinate 13,639 downwards.
GACCTCGACGCGTTCCCCGGGGTACGGTGGTGGTTCCACCACGGGCAGCCACCGAGGAGCGCCGAACGGACGACCGGCCCTCCGAGGCCTGCCCCCTCGACTCCCTGAGGGAGGCCGCCGCATGGTCGTGCTCCGCCGGACGATCGGTGACGTGCTGCGCGACGAGCGGCGCGGCCAGCAGCGCACCCTGCGCGAAGTCTCCTCCACCGCCCGCGTCTCGCTCGGCTACCTCAGCGAGGTCGAGCGCGGCCAGAAGGAGGCCTCCAGCGAGCTGCTCGCCTCCATCTGCACCGCCCTGGACGTGCCGCTGTCGCACGTGCTGGGCGAGGTGACGCGCCGCATCGCCGACGAGGAGGGCGGTCGCCGCCCCTACGCGGCCGAGGGGCTCGTGCCCGCACCCACCTCCCCGAAGGTCGCGCCCCGCGCCGCCGTGGCCACCGCCCCGCACCTGCCCCGCGTGGAACCCGCCCCCGCCGTGGCGGCGCACGAGACCGCGGCGGAGAAGCAGGTCGTGGACCAGGCCGTCGACGCCATCGTCGACTCCGCGCTGGAGGACCTCGTCGCCGGTCGTGGCGGGGAGTTCTCCCTGGAGCTCGACGGGCTGCCGGAGGAGCTGGAGCTGGTCCTGCGCCGCCGGCTGCTGCCGGCGGCCTGAGGCCCACCACCCCGGTCGCCGTGCGGGCCTGCCGACCGGCTGGTCAGGTGCCGGGCGGGTGGACCGACCGGTAGTCGTCGCGACCCACCGGTGCGCTGGTCAGGCCCTCGTCGGTGGGCACCTCCACCCGCGCGCCCTCCACCGTGAAGCGGACCGTCCGCACGCCCGGCAGCTCGGTGAGGGTCCACACCAGCTGGGCGACGGCGAGCAGCTGGTTGGCACCTCCGACGTTGGCGAAGTCCCGCCCTGCCGCCACCACGACCTCGCTGGGCGGCTCGATCGTGGCCAGGAGCTCCTGCGGGGCCACCGCGGTCCGCACCCCGCCGGCCACCTCCGAGCGGCGCGGCCCGACGACGAGCTGGTCCAGCACGGCCTGGGGGGTCGCGGTGTCGGCACGCCGTTCCACGGCCGCCAGGTCGTTGCCGCGCACGAAGTACACGCGCAGGACGAAGGCGCCACCGGTGCTGCCGCTGGTCGTCGGGGTGCTCCCCGCCGGCAGCGCCACCCGCGTGGGCTCCGCCTGTGCGCCGACCCCGCAGCCGGCCAGCAGCAGCACCAGCAGGGCCGCTGGGCCGCGCCCGTGGCGGTGGGACCTGCTCACGCGTCCTCCACGGGGACCGAGACGACGAAGCGGGCGCCCCCCTCGGGGCTGTCGGTCACGCTGACACCGGCGGCCATGCTGCGCAGGTGGCGCGTCACCAGCGACAACCCCAGACCCGCGCCCCGCGTGGAGGAGCGGTCCCCGCCGCGGCCGCGGGAGAAGCGCTCGAAGATCCGGTCGCGCTCGTCGCGGGGCACGCCGGGCCCGGCGTCGTCGACCACGACCAGGCCCCGGTCGCCGCTGCGCGAGATCGTCACGCGCGTGACGCCGCCGCCGTGCTGCTGGGCGTTCTCGACGATGTTGACGACGACCTGCCGCAGCCGCCGCTTGTCCGCGCACACGCGCAGCCCGCGCACACCGGGGTCCACCGCGGGCAGCGGGCGCACCGCTTCGGGCAGCGAGTGCGACACCAGGTCCACCAGCAGGACGCTCTCCACGGCGGCGGAGGCGCCGCCGGGGTCGGAGCGGGAGATCTCCAGCAGGTCCAGCACCAGCCGGTGGAATCGGCCCAGCTCCAGGTGCAGGAGGTCGAGCCCCTCGCGGGCGTCGGCGGGCAGGTGCTCGCGCCGCGCCTCCACGATGGCCAGGGCGGCCAGGATCGTCGTCAGGGGGGTGCGCAGCTCGTGCGCCACGTCCGCGGCGAAGCGCCCGTCGGCCAGCACGCGCTGCTCCAGAGCCCGGGCGGTGGCGTTGAAGGACTCCGCCAGCGGCACCAGGTACGGGTCGCCGCGCGGGTCGATGCGGGCGCCCAGGTCGCCCGAAGCGATGGCGGCGGCCGCGGTGGAGACCTCCTCGAGGGGCCGCAGCGCCGGGCGGGTGAGCCACCGGCCCATCAGCAGCGCGGAGCAGGGCAGCAGCACCCCGGCCGCACCCAGCCCCGTGCTCAGCGCGCGGAACGTGCGGTCCAGCTCTCCCAGCCCGAAGACCTCGAAGTACGCCTCGCCCAGCCCGGCCAGGGGGACGCCCACGGCCAGCGCCACCCCGCCGTCGACCTCGATGCGCTGGGTGGCGGCGCTCCCGGTCACGACCGCCTCGACCAGGTCCGCGGGCAGGTCCTCCGCGCCGACCGTCAGCGACGTCGTGGCCCACGCGTCGCGCCGCAGCAGCAGGGACGTCGAGCCCGACTCGCGCGGCAGCTGGGCCAGCAGGTCGGCGGCCGGCAGGCCCTGCGTGCGCAGACCACGCTCGACCTGCGCGGCGTTGGCACTGGCCTGCGCGATGGCCGAGCGCTGCCGCTGCACCAGCAGGTACTGCGACACCGTCGTCCACACCGCCGCGATCGTCACGGCGGTCAGCACCAGCACCAGACCCGTGACCAGGAGGGTCGCGCGCCCGCGCAGGCTGCGCCACCGCTCCGCGCGGCGCCCGGCGGGGGCGGACGTCGCCGCTCCGCGCGCCGCCCGGGCCGGGCTCACGGCTGCAACCGGTACCCGATCCCGCGCACGGTGACGACGTGCCGGGGGTGGGCCGGGTCGTCCTCCACCTTGGTGCGCAGCCGCCGCACGTGGACGTCCACGAGCCGGCTGTCGCCGAAGTACCCGTACCCCCACACGCGCTCCAGCAGCTCCTCCCGGGTCGTGGCGCGACCGGGGGCCGCCGCCAGCTCGCACAGCAGGCGCAGTTCGGTGCGGGTCAGGTCCACGGGTTCACCGCGGCGCAGCACCAGCCCGTCCCGGGAGCTGATCTCCAGGTCCCCGGCCTGCACCCGCGGGGACGGGTCCGAGGTGGGGCTGCGGCGCAGGGCCGCCCGCAGGCGGGCGGTGAGCTCCTTCGGGACGAACGGCTTGGTGACGTAGTCGTCGGCGCCGGACTCCAGGCCGGCGACCACGTCGTGGCTGTCGGCACGGGCGGTGACCACGATGACGGGCACGTCGCTGGTGCGCCGGATGCGCCGGCACGTCTCGAACCCGTCGAGCCCGGGGAGCATGAGGTCCAGCAGCACGGCGTCCACCGGGGCTTCACCCAGCCGCTCCAGCGCGGCCTCCCCGGTGTCCGCCTCGGTCACGTCGTACCCCTCGGCGGCCAGTGTCATGCGCACGACCCGGCGCACCATCGGGTCGTCCTCGACCACGAGCACCGACCGGGACACGGCGCCATCCTCCCGCCGGTGCGGGCACGGCGCACCCGCACCGGCACCGGCGAGACGGCGACGGTTCCCCGGTGGTTCCCGTCCGGTCGCCCGGGTCAGGTCAGGACGTCGACGGGGTGGGGGTGCTGGTGGGCGACCCGGTCGCCGTGCCCGTGTCGACGTCCGGCTCGTCCTCCGCGTCCACGACCGTGACGGAGGTGGCCGTGATGTACGGCTCGGCGTCGTAGTCGTTGAAGAGGTCGTCCTGGAGGTTCACACCGGTGTCCTCCTCGACCTGCGGCAGGTCGAAGGCCTCGTTCACCGTGCCGGTGACCTCGACCACGGCGCCCTCGGTCAGGCCGGGAACCTCGCTGGCACCCACGACGAGCATCGGGTCCACGGTGGTGTCGGCGGTGCCGGCGATGACGAACGCCTGCGGCGACACGACGCGGTCGATCTCCGCGGACACGGTGACCTCCTGACCGACGTAGGTGTCGACGTCGTCGTAGAACGTGCCGTCGTAGGCCCCGTCGTAGGGCGTGGTGGCGTCCTCCTGGGCACCTTCCTGGGTGTCGTCGTCGGCGTCCTGGACGTCCTCGACGGTGGTGCCCTCCTCCTCGCCGGCGGTGTCCCCACAGGCGGTGAGGCTGAGGGCGGCGAAGCACACGACCCCCGCGGCGGCGGTCCGGGCGGACGGGCGGGTGCGGAATCGGCTGAACACGGCTTCCTCCTGGTGGTCGGTGGTCCTCCGGCGCCCACCGGGTGGGCGCTGCAGGACCACCGTGACCAGCCGGCAGGGGCCGTGCGCGGTGGAAGGGGGGATCCCGCGGCAGTGTCACGGGACCGTCACCGGGGGCCGCTCCACGTGACGGGCGTGTGACGCCGGGGCGTGCGCGCGCCGTCCGGACGGGGCCGCCGGGCGGCGCCCAGCGGCTGCTGCGGGCGGCCGTCGTCGGTGGGGGCGGGGCCGGGCTGGCAGCGCGGGCAGTAGAACGCGGTGCGCTCCTGCGGCGGCGGGCCGACCAGCGCCACCCGCACCGTGCCGCCGCAGCGCAGGCACGGCAGACCCGAGCGGGCGTGCACGAAGTTCTGCCGGCCGCGACGCAGGTCCCCGGTGGTGATCTGGCCAGCGCGGTCCTTGTTGGCGTGCAGCAGGCGGTGCAGCAGGCCCACGAGCGCGGCGGGGCGCGGCAGGTCCTGCACCGCGCTCCAGGGACTGACGCCGGCGAGGAAGCACGCCTCGGCCATGTAGAAGGTGCCCACGCCCGCCAGCACCCGCTGGTCCAGCAGCGCCTCGCCCACGTGCCGGCCGGGCACCGCCAGCAGGCGGCGCTCGGCCTCGGCGGCGTCCCAGCCCGGCCCCAGCGGGTCCGGGCCCAGGTGGCCCACCAGGCCGGCTTCCGCGCTGGTGGGCACCAGGTCGAGCATCCCCAGCTCGTGCCCCACCGCGGTCCACTCGACGGTGGTCAGCACCGCCCGAACCCCGGAGGCCGAGCGGCGTCCGCGGCCGCCGGAGCCGGTGCGCTCGACGTACCAGGAGCCCTCCATGCGCAGGTGGCTGTGCAGGGTCAGGGGCGGTTCCCCGTCCGCCGCGTCGAGCCGCGTCAGCAGGTGCTTGCCGGCGCTGGCGACCTCCAGCACGCGCCGGCCCGACGGGTCGGCGGTGGCCAGGCTCGGCCAGCGCAGGTCGCAGGCGAGCAGCTGCCGCCCGGCGAGCGCCCGGTGCAGCCGCTGCGCGGTGCGCCAGACGACGTCACCCTCGGGCACGGGGGGCTCCCTGGACCCGGGCCACCGGCCCGCGCGTCACGTGCGGATCCGCAGGCCGCGCGGGGTGGCGCGGAAGCCGGCGGACTCCAGCGCCGCGCCCAGCGGGGAGCCGGCGGTGAGGACCTCCGCGCCGTCGGCGCGCTCGACGGTCAGCTTGCCCAGCGCGCCGTCGCGCACCGCCAGGGCCAGGGCGTCGGCCGCGGGCTGCAGCACCTCCGGCTCGGTGCTCCACGACAGCAGCGAACGGCCGCCGCGCTCGACGTACAGGGCGAGCGCGCCGTCCACGAGGACCACCAGCGCACCGGCCTTGCGGCCGGGCTTGTGCCCGCCGGCACCGGCGCCCGCCTCCGGGCGCTCGGGCCAGCCCAGGGCGGCGCCGTACGGGTTGGCCGGGTCGGTGGCGGCCAGGACCAGCGCTCCCGGTCGGGCCTCGGCCCGCTCGTCGCGGCGCTGGGAGGGGCTGTGCCCTCCCAGCGGGCGGGCGCTGTCGCGCAACCGGTCCACGGCGCCGCCGCCCGCGAACTGCGAGGCTCCCAACCCCTCGACGAAGTAGCCGCGCCGTGCCCGGCCGGCCTCCTCGAAGGCGGCCAGCACCCGGTACACGGCGGCGAAGCCCCCCGGCACCCGTTCGGCGGCGACCGCACCGCGCGTGAGCACCCCGTGCCGGTCCAGCAGCACCTCGGCGCCTGCGTGGGCGCGCACGGTCGCGTCGGTCTCCAGCTCCGGCAGCAGCGACCAGCGGCCCGCGGCCGAGGGCGGCCCGCCGCGCGGGGGCAGCTCGGCACCGCGCAGGCCGGCGCCGGGACGGCGCACGCCGCCGTAGCGGGCGTAGCGCGAGCGCGGTGTGGCCCGCTTGGTGCGGTGGGCGGCGCGGCCGCCGCCCAGCCGGTTGCGCAGCGGCGCGAGGGTGTCGTTGGTCAGGCGCCCGGCCCACACCAGGTCCCACAGGGCGCTCGCCAGGGCCACGTCGTCCGTGGACCCGACCGCGTCGGCCAGGGCCCGGAAGAAGAACGCGCCCCCTCCGGCGAGGGCCTCCAGGACCGCCCGGTGCAGCTCGGTGTCCGCGACGACCTCGGACTCCGCCGGGTCCGGCAGGGTCATCGGCGCCAGCTCCGCCGGGTGCACGGAGACCCACCCGTCGTCTCCGGGCAGGCTGCCGTGCCCGGCCCACACGACCTCCCCGGCGGCGGTCAGCTCATCGAGCATGGCGGGGGAGTAGCCCTCCACCCGCGAGGCGAGCACCAGCGGTTCCAGCGCGCTGGCCGGCACCACGGCGCCCGCGAGCTGCTCCACGGCGCGCAGCACGCCGTCCACGCCGCGCAGCCGCGAGCGCAGGCCGGTGCCCACGCCCTGCCAGGTGGGCAGGAAGCGCGCCAGGTCGCGCGGGGCGACGGGTTCGACGTCGGCGCGCAGCGCCGCCAGCGACCGGCGCCGCAGGACCCGCAGCACGTCGGCGTCGCACAGTTCCAGGCCGGTGCCGCCGGGGCGCAGTTCGCCCTCCACGAGCCGGCCGGCGGCCTGCAGGTGCCGCAGCGCGTCGTGGGCGACCGCGCGCCCGATGCCGAAGCGGGCGGCGGCCTGCGTCACCGTGAACGGGCCGCGGGTGCGCGCGTACCGCCCCAGCAGCTCGCCCAGCGGGTCGGCGACGGGCTCGGTGAACGCCTCCGGCACCCCCACCGGCAGCGGGGTTCCCAGACCGTCGCGCAGCCGGCCGGCGTCCTCGATCGCGGCCCAGCGCTCCTCGCCGGCGATGCGCACCCGCAGGGCCCGGCGCGCCTCCTCCAACGAGACCAGCCAGCGCGCCACCTCGCCCTCGGGCACGGTCACCGGCTCCTCGTCGGGTGCCGAGCGGCCGCTGCGCGCGGTGACCTCGGCGGTGCTCAGCGGCCCGAGCACCCGCAGCAGGTCGGCGACGTCCTCGGCGTCGGCGCACCGGCGCGTGGGCGCCAGCCGCTGCAGCTCGGCCTCGGTGCGCTCGACCGCCTCGGGGTCCAGCAGGTCGCGCAGCGCCGCGCCCTCGCCGCGGCCGAGCAGCTCGGCCAGCAGGCTCGGGTCCAGCGCGAGGGCGGCCGCGCGGCGCTCGGCCAGCGGGGAGTCGCCCTCGTAGAGGAACTGCGCGACGTAGCCGAACATCAGCCCCCGCGCGAACGGCGAGGGCTGCTGCGACTCGACCTCCACCACGCGCACCTCCCGGGCGGCGAGGTCGCGCATCAGCTGCTCCAGGCCGCTCACGTCGAAGACGTCGGAGAGGCACTCGCGCACCGTCTCCAGCACGATCGGGAAGCTCGCGAAGCGGCTCGCGACCTGCAGCAGGGAGGCGGCGCGCTGGCGCTGCTGCCACAGCGGCTGGCGGCGGCCCGGCTGGCGGCGCGGCAGCAGCAGGGCGCGAGCGGCGCACTCGCGGAAGCGAGCCGCGAACAGCGCCGAGCCGCCGATCTCCGCGGTCACCAGCTCGGCGACCTCCTCGGCCTCCAGCACGAGCAGGTCGGCCACGTCGGGGGTCTGCCCCTCGGGCAGGTCCACCTCCGGCAGGCGCAGCACGATGCCGTCGTCGGCGGGCATGGCCTGCACGTCCACGCCGAAGCGCTCGCGCATGCGCGCACCCACCGCCAGCGCCCACGGGGAGTGCACCTGCCCGCCGAAGGGGGAGTGCACGCAGATGCGCCAGTCGCCCAGCTCGTCGCGGAAGCGCTCCACGACGATCGTGCGGTCGTCGGGCACGTGCCGGGTGGCCTCCTGCTGCTCGGCCAGGTACGCCACGAGGTTGTCGGTGGCCCACTCGTCCATCCCGGACGCCAGGACCCGTTCCCGGGCTGCGGCACCGGTGTACCCGCCGTCCAGCGAGCCCAGCTCGCGCACGAAGGCGCCCAGCGCCCGTCCCAGCTCCGCCGGTCGACCCAGCGCCTCGCCGTGCCAGAACGGCAGCCGGCCCGGCTGGCCCGGCGCGGGGGTGACGAGCACCCGGTCGTGCGTGATGTCCTCGACCCGCCACGCCGAGGAGCCCAGGGTGATGACGTCGCCCACGCGCGACTCGTAGACCATCTCCTCGTCCAGCTCGCCCACGCGCCGGCCCGGTCCCTCACCGCTCGCCAGGAACACGCCGAACAGGCCGCGGTCGGGGATGGTGCCGCCGCTGGTGACCGCCAGGCGCTGCGCACCGGGGCGGCCGGTGAGGGTCTCGGTGACGCGGTCCCACACCAGCCGCGGGCGCAGCTCGGCGAACTCGTCGCTGGGGTAGCGCCCGGAGAGCATGTCCAGCACCGCGTCCAGCACCGGGCGCGACAGCGTGGCGAACGGCGCGGCACGGCGCACCAGCTCGTGCAGCTCCGGCACGGTCCACTCGTCCATCGCGACCATCGCCACGACCTGCTGGGCCAGCACGTCCAGCGGGTTCGCCGGCACCCGCAGCTCCTCGATGCGCCCGTCGCGCATGCGCTCGACGACCACGGCCGTCTGCAGCAGGTCGCCGCGGAACTTGGGGAAGAGCACCCCGCGGGAGACCGCGCCGACCTGGTGGCCGGCGCGCCCGACGCGCTGCAGGCCGCTGGCCACGCTCGGCGGGGACTCCACCTGCACCACCAGGTCCACCGCCCCCATGTCGATGCCCAGCTCCAGGCTGGAGGTGGCGACGACGGCGGGCAGCCGCCCCGCCTTGAGCTCCTCCTCGATCAGGGCCCGCTGCTCCTTGGACACCGACCCGTGGTGGGCGCGCGCCAGCACCGCCGGGGCGTTCGCGGCGGCACCGGCCCCGCCCATGAGCTCGGCCGGTACCCGGCGCGCAGGCCCGCCCGGACCCGGTGCGGGCGCGCCGCCGCCCTCCCGGTCGTCGCCGCCGTCCTCGCTCGTCCCCGCGTCGGGGGCCAGGCGCTCGTCCCAGACCTCGTTCAGCCGCGAGGTCAGCCGCTCGGACAGCCGGCGGGAGTTCGCGAACACCAGCGTGGAGCGGTGCTCTGCGACGAGGTCGACGATGCGCTCCTCCACGTGCGGCCAGATGCTGGCCCGGCGCGGGTCCCCGGCGGCCTGGCCGGTCAGGTCGTCCTCGTCGGCCGGCCCGCGGCCCGAGGAGTCCAGCTCGCTCATGTCCGGCACCGGCACGACCACGCGCAGGTCGAAGCGCTTGGTGGAGGGCGGCTGCACGACGCTCACCGGGCGCCCGCCGGAGACCCACTGCGCGACCGTCTGCACGGGGCGCACCGTCGCGGACAGGCCGACCCGCTGCGCCGGCTGCCCGCCGGCAGCGGTGACCAGCGCGTCCAGCCGCTCCAGCGACAGGGCCAGGTGCGCACCGCGCTTGGAGCCGGCCATCGCGTGCACCTCGTCGAGGACGACGGTGCGCACCCCGCGCAGCTGCTCGCGCGCCTTGGAGGTCAGCAGCAGGAACAGCGACTCGGGGGTGGTGATGAGCACGTCCGGCGGGGTGCGGGTGAACGAGCGCCGCTCGTCGGCGGGGGTGTCGCCCGAGCGCACGCCCACCCGCACCTCCGGCACCGGCAGGCCCAGGCGCTGCGCCGCCTGCCGGATCCCCGTCAACGGGCTGCGCAGGTTGCGCTCGACGTCCACCGCCAGCGCCTTCAGCGGCGAGACGTACAGCACCCGGCAGCGCAGGTCGCGGTCCTCCGGCACCGGTTCCGCGGCCAGGCCGTCCAGGGCCCACAGGAACGCCGAAAGCGTCTTTCCCGAGCCGGTGGGTGCCACGACGAGGGCGTGCTGCCCGCGGCTGACGGCGTCCCAGGCGCCCAGCTGGGCCGGGGTGGGCGCTTCGAAGGCGCCGGTGAACCAGGCGCGCGTGGCCTCGGAGAAGCGGCCCAGCACCTGCGCCGCGCCGGGCGTGGCGTCCGGCCCCGTGCCGGGGTCCGCGTCCACCGGGGCGGTGGTCTCGGGGGCGGGTCGCTCGGCACGGGGGGACACGCCCACATCCCAGCACCCGCCTCCGACACGCGCCGCCCGGCGCTCCCGCACCGGGCCGCCCCCGTTCCCGTCCCACCCGGTCCCGGCGGCGCGGCGCGCGTCGTGACACCCTGCCCGCGTGCGAGTCAGCGAGTTCTGGGCCCTGGTGGAGGACGAGTTCGGCGGCGCCTACGGTCGCTCCCTCGCGCACGACCAGGTGCTGCTGGCCCTGGGGGAGCGCACCCCGCTGCAGGCCCTGGAGGCCGGTGAGGAGCCCAAGCGCGTGTGGCTGGCGCTGTGCGACGCGATGGACGTGCCGCCGGAGCGGCGCCTGGGCAGGGACCGCCCGCCCCGGCGCTGAACCGCGCGGCGCGCCCTCAGTCCCGCAGCCACCACAGCCCGGCACCGGTGGCGCGGGTGCGCAGCCGGTACAGGCTCGTGGACGCCGCGATGAACACGTCGCCGCCCTCGGGGCCGCCGAAGCAGAGGTTCGCCACGACCTCGCCGACGACGACCTCCAGCAGCCGGGTGCCGTCGGGTGCGAGGACGGTGACGGCGTCGCCGTTCGAGGTCCACACGTTCCCTGCGGTGTCGACGCGGAAGCCGTCGGCCAGCCCGCGGTCCACCGCCGCGAAGACGCGGCCGTTCTTGGCCACCGGCCCGCCGGGCCGCGCGTCCGGCCCGCGCCCGCCGGGGGTGCCCCGCCGCACGTCGTAGACGCGGATCAGCCGGTTCGACCCGGCGCCGGGCGTGGCGGCGGCGGAGGTGTCGGCCACGTACAGCAGGGACTCGTCGGGGGAGAACGCCAGCCCGTTGGGCTCCTCCACGTCCGCCACCACCACGCGCAGCTCACCGGTGGCCGGGTCCAGGCGGAAGACGAGGTTGTCGCCGTACTCGCGGAAGCCCTCGTACCCCTCCTCCGGCACGCTGATGCCGTAGGGCGGGTCCGTGAACCACACGGCGCCGTCGGAGGCGACCACGACGTCGTTGGGGGAGTTCAGGCGAGCCCCCGCGTACGCGTCCGCCAGGACGGTCGTGGAGCCGTCCCGCTCGCGCCGCTCCACCGAGCGCCGCCCGTGCGAGCAGAAGACCTCGCGGCCCTCGCGGTCCAGGGTGCGGCCGTTGGTGAACCCGGCGCGCTCGCGGTCCACCCGCAGGCCGTCGGCCTCGTCCCAGCGCAGCACCCGGTCGCCGGGGATGTCGCTGACGAGGACGGCCTGTTCGCCCGGCAGCCACAGCGGGCCCTCGGCCCACGTGCTGGCGCTGCCCAGGTGCTCCAGGCGGGTCCCCTCGTCCAGCAGGCCGCGCCCGCGCTCGTCCAGGACCTGCGGCTGCCCGGGGACCGGGGTGGTGCTGCTCACGTGCGCTCCGTCGCTGCTCGTCGGGTCCCGCCGCCCGGCGGGTGGCGGCAGCCTAGGCGGCCGGCGGGGCGACGCGCCCGGGACCGTGCGGGACTGGGCGTCGAACACCTGTACGGATAGGATCGCGGGTGTTCCACAGGGGGCCGTCCGGTCCCGCCCTCCACACGCCGGGCCGCGTGCGCCGTTCGTGTCGGAGGCGGGTCGTAGCGTTCCCCGGGTCGGAAGAACACACCGGGCCGAAGTGTCGGCCACCCCAACCCGAGGTGAGACATGCCCGCTCCTGCGGACCGCGAGAAGGCCCTCGAATCCGCCCTGGCCGCGATCGACAAGTCGTTCGGCAAGGGTTCCGTCATGCGCCTGGGCGACGAGAGCCGCCCGCCCATCGAGGTCATCCCCACCGGGTCGATCTCCCTCGACGTGGCGCTCGGCATCGGCGGCCTGCCGCGCGGGCGCGTCGTGGAGGTCTACGGCCCGGAGTCGTCCGGCAAGACGACCGTGGCCCTGCACGCCGTCGCCAACGCGCAGAAGGCCGGCGGCATCGCCGCCTTCATCGACGCCGAGCACGCGCTGGACCCCGACTACGCCGCCAAGCTGGGCGTCGACACCGACGCGCTGCTCGTCTCCCAGCCGGACACCGGCGAGCAGGCCCTGGAGATCGCGGACATGCTGATCCGCTCCGGGGCGCTGGACATCATCGTCATCGACTCCGTGGCGGCCCTGGTGCCCCGCGCCGAGATCGAGGGCGAGATGGGCGACAGCCACGTCGGCCTGCAGGCCCGCCTCATGTCGCAGGCCCTGCGCAAGATCACCGGTGCGCTGAACCACTCCGGCACCACGGCGATCTTCATCAACCAGCTCCGCGAGAAGATCGGCGTGATGTTCGGCTCGCCGGAGACCACGACCGGCGGTAAGGCGCTGAAGTTCTACGCCTCGGTGCGCCTGGACGTGCGGCGCATCGAGACGCTGAAGGACGGCACCAACCCCGTCGGTAACCGCACCCGCGTCAAGGTCGTCAAGAACAAGGTCAGCCCGCCGTTCAAGCAGGCCGAGTTCGACATCCTCTACGGCCACGGCATCTCCCGCGAGGGCGGCCTGATCGACCTCGGCGTCGAGCACGGCTTCGTGCGCAAGTCCGGCGCCTGGTACACGTACGAGGGCGACCAGCTGGGCCAGGGCAAGGAGAACGCCCGCGCCTTCCTGCGCGACAACCCCGACCTCGGCGACGAGATCGAGAAGCGCATCAAGGAGAAGCTCGGCATCGGCGCCCGTGTCGACGCCCCGGCCGAGGCCGAGGCCGAGGTGGCGTTCTGAGTCGAGGCCCGCGCGGTCAGCGGCCTCCCGGTCCGGACGAGAACCCGGACCGGGAGGCCGACCCGCACGACGTCGCCCGCGCCATCGCGCTGCGCCAGTTGACGATGGCGCCGCGCACGCGTGCCCAGCTCGCCGAGAGGATGGTCGCCAAGGACGTTCCCGAGCAGGTCGCCACCGACGTGCTCGACCGGTTCGAGGAGGTCGGCCTCGTCGACGACGGCGCGTTCGCCGAGGCGTACGTGCACTCCCGCTCGCGCAGCCGCGGCAAGCGCGCCCTGGCGCAGGAGCTGCGCCGCAAGGGCGTGGACGAGGAAACCGCGCGCGACGCCCTGGAGGGCGTCGACGCAGAGACCGAGGAGCAGGCGGCGCGCGACCTGCTGCGCCGGCCCCTGGCCGCCAGTCGCGGGCTGGACCGCGCCACCCGCCAGCGCCGGCTCGCCGGGGTCCTCGCCCGGCGCGGCTACTCCCCGGGGCTGGTCATGCGCCTCGTGCGCGAGGCCCTCGGTGAGGACGAGGCCGCCGAGGCGCTGGAGGACTGACCCGCTCGACGGCTGAAGCGCCCGAGGGCCCCTGCAGCGGGTGTGGCCCGTGCTCACGTGACTACCCTCGCGGCAGACCGCGACGAGGAGGACCCGTGAGCATCACGTCCCTGCTGGACCTGCGCCTGAAGCCCGAGGCGCTCGCCGACGCCCCGGCGATCATCACCGAGACCCTCGCGGCCACCCGCGAGTTCGCGGGGTGCCTGGAGGTCCAGGTCATGCGCGACACGGCCGACGAGACGCACGTGCTGGTGCTGGAGCGTTGGGAGTCGCTGGCCGCCGACGACGCCTACCGCGCCTGGCGGGCCACCCCCGAGGGTGCTTCCCGCCTGGGGGAGCTGCTGAGCGCGCCGCCGACCCTGACGCGCTTCGCCCCCGACGCCTGAGGCGCCCACCCCACCCACCGGTGGGCTCGCACGCAGGAGGGCCGCCACCCCGCGCGGGGTGCCG